>CAKZLT010000602.1 GCA_937127195.1 uncultured Saprospiraceae bacterium | reverse complement strand
AAGAAAGTATATAAAATAATTGGGGTGCATTTTCTTTGTCAAAGAATTATCATATTATGATAATATATAATAATTAATTGAAATACATTAAGTATTAATAAAAACATATACTATATTTAATAATATATTATTAGACAATTTTTTCTCTCAATTAGGTGACAATATAAAAAAATAACAGTCTTCCTACCATAATTCATTTGCAAAGTAAAAAAGTAGAAGCAAAATCAAACATTAACAAGCATTAACAAGCATTAACAAGCATTAACAAACATAAGCATTAGACTAGGTTATGAATATTTTACTAAAAAGTAGATGTCAATTATTTGTAACTGGAGTGCGAATGCACTAACTCAGTATTTACAATGAAATATTTTACCATTTTTATTATAATGAATTTTGCAATATTCAGTTTTGCACAAAAAATAGATGAAGATTTACTAATTAATGAAAACGTAATTGGTTACGTGCTTTCGAATGACGGAGATACGATTCATGGAGAAGTCAAAATTTCTACGCGTATCAAAAATCAGATTAGAGTTAAGTTTATAGATAATGCTGGTGACGTTAAAACTTATAGGGCTAAAAAAGGCGAAATAAAAGGCTACGGCTTTCAAACCGTTTCAAATAGTAGTAATACGATGAAGAAATGGAGACATTTTATTGTCAAAAAGGTCAAACACGCACCAGCTATTTTTGGTTCAAAAACCGTTTTTTTGGAAATCAAATCAACAGGTGATTTGATGCTTTATAGTCTTTATATCCAAAGAAACACCAACCGAGAATCGCCTTACCAACATAGCTTTTATATAGAAGGTGCAGGCTTTGAGTTCACGGAAGTTACTAGCAGTAATTTTGATAGAGTAACTGATATTTTGGGTGAAGAATGTTCCAAAATTCGTAAATCCGTAGGACAGTTAAGTTTTTATGATTTTGGTAGAATTGTATCTTATTATAATCATTGTGAAGAACAAAAAGCCTTGATTAATACTAAAGGACGATAGTTATAGTCAAAAAAAGTAACCTCTAAAGGAGATTTATATAATAATTCTTTTTCAGAATTTTTCTCTTGTAAATCACCCATATTCGTTTTTAGAAATGGATATGGGTGATTTATGTCAATGATAGCTTTGATATTCAACTGATAAAACTGTATTGATAAAATTATACTTTGTACCCAAATCAACTTTTTATGAAAAAAATATTACTCATTGCGCTACTATCATTTTATACTATTTCATCTTTTTCACAAAATACGCGAACGGTAAAAGGCACAGTCATCGACCAAACCACAGGAAATCCCCTAATTGGTGCGACTTTACTACATTTGAATACAAATTTAGGCGGCTCGACAGATGAAAAAGGAGCGTTTAATATTGTCCTTCCAGATTCTATTCCTTACCTAATTGTTAGTTATTTGGGGTACAATCCGCAACAGATGTTTATTGTTTGTGATGATTGTGAGCATATTGTTGCACTTGAAGGTACTTCTTTGGTCACTTCTAATGTGGTGATTACGAGTATTCCTGTTGGTCATCCGACTCCGACTTCAACTAACTTTGGCGAACTGACCCTAAATATCGCAAACATAGGCGATGAGACTAATATTTTACCATTATTCAATACCGTTGCTGGCGTTTATGTGCATTCTGGCGCATTGAATACCAATCGAATGACGGTGCGTGGAATCGGTGCGCGGTCGCCTTTTAGTACCCGAAATATCAAAATGTATTACAATGATATTCCCATTACTTCGGGTGATGGAGAGTCATTAATGGAGGATTTAGATATGAGTTCTTTTGATAAAGTCGAACTCATAAAAGGTCCTTCTGCTACGACAATGAGCGCGCCATTAGGTGGCGGAATCGTTCTGAATAACTATGAATGGTTCGACAAATCACGGATGATTTCGAGTTTCAGTTTGGGTTCTTACGGGCTTTGGAGAAGTTCAAATAAGTTACAATTCAGAACACCTAAGGCGGCTATTCAAGTTTTTAATAATACAACACACAGCGACGGCTACCGAGAAAATAACGAATATGATAGAAAATCTTTTGGTATAAATGGGCGGTACAAAGCTTCAAAAAAGCATCAATGGAACTGGATTGGACATTATGTTGATTTGACTGGTCAAATTCCAAGTAGTGTTGATTCAACTACTTTTGCGGATACGCCTGAAAAAGCGGCTGCAAATTGGCTCGAAACCAAAGGCTATGAAGATTACGATAGAGGTATTTTTGGTTTGAATCATACCTTTCATATTGATAATTCGGAGACGGTTGGCGAAAAGTTATCTATTTCGAGTAGTATTTTTTATAATTTTAGAAATAACTATGAAGTGCGCCCTTTCAATATCCTTCAAGAAAATGTAGATAATTACGGTTTACGCTCTGTAATGGACGTTCATAATGTTGATAATTATGAACTAGGTTGGAAGTTTTTGGCAGGTTTTGAAATTTTGAATGAAACTTATATTTGGAACACATTTGAAAACCTAAATGACGGTACTCAAGGCAGTTTATTAGCTGACAATCTCGAAGAGAGATATTATTTCAATGGTTTTTTAGCACTCGATTTATTACTCAAAGAACGGTTTAAATTAAATCTTGGTCTGAATGCCAATGGTACAAAATACGACCTTGAAGACCGCTTCACCACAGATACAATCGACCAAAGCGGAAGCCGTAATTATGATAATATCTATTCTCCAAAGATTGACTTTAGCTACCTTTTTAAGCGTTACTACTTGATTAACATGGAGTTATATGCTAGTTTGAGTCATGGTTTTTCTATGCCTTCGGTTCAAGAAACGCTTTTGCCTGACGGTTTGATTAATGAAAACTTGAAACCAGAAAAAGGCTGGAGCTTTGAAGTTGGCTCTAAAGGAGATATTTTTGATGGGCGAATTAAATATGATTTTTCGGCATTCAGAATGTGGGTGAATGACTTAATTGTCGCTGAAAGAATCGACGCTGATTCTTATGTTGGCATCAATGCAGGTAAGACGCAGCACGATGGTTTAGAAATGACTTTGGCTTATGAACACCATTTTTTGAATAGCATTTTAAATATAAACAGTAGCTATTCTTTGAATAATTACATCTTTTCGGAGTTTGTTAATGATGGCGAAGATTATTCGGGAAATGCCTTGACAGGTGTTCCGAGTAGTACTTTTGGTGGAAATGTCTATTGGCAAGGTGGCAAAAAATATCCGTTTTTTGCATCTATTCAATATCAATTCGTGGACGAAATGCCTGTTTTTGATGATAATTCGTTGTTCACAGAATCTTACAATTTGGTCAATACAAAATTCGGTTATCAATACCAACTCAAAAAAATAACGCTTGACCTTTTTATGGGTGTTAATAATGTTTTTAATGAAAAATACGCTTCAATGATTTCCGTCAATCCGACTAGTTTTGGCAATCGACCACCAAGATTATATTATGCTGGCTTGCCTAGAAATGTTTATGCTGGTGTTCGGATGATGCTGGAAATATAATTTTCTATCATAAACCGTGTCGATTTTCAAAATCGACACGGTTTAACTAGCAACTAGAAATCTGTTCTTTTTACATTAA
Source organism: uncultured Saprospiraceae bacterium (assembly GCA_937127195.1). Classification (GTDB taxonomy): domain Bacteria; phylum Bacteroidota; class Bacteroidia; order Chitinophagales; family Saprospiraceae; genus CAKZLL01. The sequence continues at coordinate 1,833 of CAKZLT010000602.1, read as the reverse complement.
AAAATCTTCCATCTTTAAATTTAAACAACCCTCCCGAAAAACCAAACCACATATTTCCGTCCTTATCCTCCAAAATACTTTGAATACAATTAATCGTAAAACCTTCCCTTTCTTTGAAATTCGTAAACGTTTTTCCATTATAACGATAAACGCCATGATGCATCGAAGCAATCCAAACATTCCCAACTTTGTCTTTGTAAATTGGACCAACAGTACTTCCGTTGAAACCTTCAATTTCTGGGAATTGCGTGAATTTTGTTCCATCATATCGACTCAATCCTGCATCTTTTGAATCCACAAAAACATAAGGCTTTCCCTTGACAGCAACACGTGTTGACCTCGAACCAAACCAAATATGCCCCTTTTCATCCTCCAAAATACTAATGACGCTATTACTAGAAAGTCCATTTTTTTTGGTGAAGTGTGTGAATTTTTGCTCACCAGTTTCTTTATGATTTCGGTTATATTTACAAATACCAACACCATCTGTACCAAACCACAAATCGCCATTTTTATCTTCCATTATAGCCCAAATCAGGTCAGCCGAATATTTAAAAGTCATATTCTCAACCCTAGCTTTTGGAATATCAAAAGGACTAAATTTCTCCCCATCATAGCGAGACAAACCCGAGATTGTACCAACCCAAATATGGTCAAATTTATCTACTAAAATACTCCAAGTGTTATTTCCAGTCAATCCATCTTCTTTTCTAAAATTAGTAAAAATAGGTTTTTCTGAAAGCGATTTTTCGGCTATCCTAGAAACGCCGTTCGTGGTTGTCAACCATAAGTTTCCCGCTTTATCTTCTGCAATTCCATTGATTTGATTACCTGCCAATCCATCTTTTGTCGTAAAATATGTTAGAGATTTTCCATCGTAGCGCGCTATTCCATATTCGAGTGTTCCAATCCAAAAGTTACCCTTTCTATCTTGATAGACTTCTCTAACAAATTCGCCAATTTGTTGACTATAATCTCTTGGAGTTTCTTTTTTTTCTAAAAAATTCAAAAGAGGTGTAGTTAGATTTACACCAGTTGGAAAGGTATCTATTCGATTGGTTTGATGTTTTATTGGCTCTTTTCCCTGACAAGCAGAAAGAGAAAGGAAAAGAAATATTAAACCACAGAATGAAAATCGTAAATAAGATTTCATATCAATTACTGTTTTAGGTTTTGAATAAAAAAATGACAATTCTACTCTGAATACTTTCATAAAATGATGGTCTTTTTTCAGCTCAAAATAGAATATTCATATATTTACGTAAAAAATATTAAGCTACTTAATTTTTTATCTAAAATAACAACTCAATAACATGAAACCATTTTTCTTCTTCTTAGCGATAACTATCTCTTCTTCGTCATTTGCCCAAAATACTTTCTTTAAAACCTTTGGTGGTACTTCTAATGACATTTGTGCTTCTGGAGACGAAATTAAAACAGGGAATAAAGGCTTTTTAATTAATGGCTATACAAATTCCTTTGGTAGTGGAGGAAATGACGGATATTTAGTTCGATTAGATTATAGTGGAAATTTAGTTTGGTCGAAAACAATAGGAGGTAATTTTTCGGATGCTATAAATGCAGTTGTTAGTAAGTCAAATGGTCAAATTATTGTTGGAGGTGGATATGCTTTCAATAGTAGCAATTCATCAACAGATGCTTTTGTAGGTGAATTAGATTCAATGGGAAATTTGCTTTGGTCAAAAACTTATGGAAATGCTTCGGGGTTAGATAATGTAACTATACTAAAAGTAGCTTCTAATAATGAAATTCTGATTACAGGACTCTCCGAAAGTATTCAGCCTGGCGGTATGAGAGATGTAACGGCAATGA
>CAKZLT010000601.1 GCA_937127195.1 uncultured Saprospiraceae bacterium | reverse complement strand
CACGATTTTGACTGCCGCCTGTTTTTGATACAAAATTGATAATCCCGCCTGGGGCATTTCCAGCAAATACACCTGCCGAACCGCCGCGCATTGCTTCTATTGACTTATATGTACCATCAACTCTAAAAAAATGGTCAGCCGCGACCCAATCCAAATTACCTGCTTCGTAAATCGGTAAACCGTCTTCATGCAAAACTACATATTGATAGCTACCTTCAGAAGGCATACCTCGCGAAAATAAATTGTTGGAAACTTCTCCTGCTGATGACTCAGCATAAAACCCAGGAATATTCTGAAATATATCTGCGGTAGAACGTGGAGCTATTTTATTTAAATCATCTTGATTAATTGAAGTAATAGCAACACCAGACTCTAAGTTGATAACGGGTTGGCTAACACCTGTGATGACAACCGTTTTTAAATCCAGTAAATCGGGCTTGAGTTTAAAGTTAAATCGATGATTTTTGCGTCTTCTGGATATAGTAAAAGTAGTATCTTGTTTCAGAAAGCCTAAATAAGAAACCTCTATTTGATGTTTTTCGGCTTCTATATTCTCCAATTTATATTCACCTTTTGAGTTAGTGATAGTTCCTGTTTTTGAGTCTAAAATGTAAATATTTACACCTTGTAAGGGTTCGCCTCTTTCGTCCAAAACCAAACCATAAATAGCTCCATAAACGGGCTGGGATAGTTTTTTACCAAATTTATTTTTTGTTTTTTTTAGGATAACATACTGCCTTTCTTGTATCTTTTTGAGTTCTAAATGGTAAGGATGTAGGACTTTTTTGAGCATCGCTTCCCAATCACCTTCCTTACAAAGATTGACATCGACTGTTTTACTTGTTTCTAAGCCAGAGCGATAAATAATAGAAATATTATGTGTTTTTTCTATTTGAAAAAGAAATTCTTTGAGAGAAATTCGACCTGGTTGAGCCAACGAGAAGAGTGGCATTAGTAAGAATAAGATACTAATACAATGATGTGAAATATTTAAAATAGATGGATTTGTTTGACTCATGGCCTTATTCGTTAATCAGAATTAGACTCAAAGAGCAGGATTTACTACTTTTTGAATTTAACAGCTTACTAACTTACAATAATTCATTGAAAGCGTCCGTAGATTACAATATACTTTAACATAAGTGTAATGTTTTCTACTATTGTTTAACGAATTTGAGTTGCTTTTCGTTGACTTTTTGAATAGAAATTCCAAAACCACCTTTTTCGATAGATAATAATAAGCTTTTTAAGTTTTGGATAGGAAGCGTACCATTGATTTGAATTGATTGGAGTTCTTTGGTTTGAAATGTAATTTCATAACCATATAAGTCCTTTATGATACTTGCCAGATTGGAAAGCGTTGTATTATTTAAGACTAATTTTTTGTCTAACCAAGCGATATGATTAGAGGTGTTGACAGTTGTTTTGTAGTATTTTTGATTAGATAATTTCAGACACTCATTAGGTAGTAGATCCACACTTTTGACAGAAGTCGTTGTGCCATTAGCCACAAGTTCGACTGTTTTATCAAACCAAACCTTAATTTTACCTTCTTTGAGAACAACGCTTGCTTTATCTTCACGCGCTAATACATCGAATTGCGTTCCAAGTACTTCTACCGTAAAATAATCTGTTGCTACTTTGAAAGTCGCTTTTGAAGGTGATTTTTTAATGTTAAAAAAGGCTTCTCCTTTCAGCGAAACCGTTCTATCTTCGCTTTCATTCCATTTTTCTTTGAATTCAATTTTAGAATTTGCATTCAATTTGACGGAAGAAGCATCCGAGAGTGTCATATCCATTTGCTCGCCAAAATCAGTGGCTTGAACGATGGATTTATTTTTTTTATTTAAAAAGAAAAAACTAGAACTAGCTACCAAAACAACCGCAACTGCTGCCGCAATACGACGGATCCATAACCTTCTACTTATTTTAGGTGTTGATTTTTTGGTAATAGGCAAAGTTAAACGGCTTTCTAACTTAGACCATTCAAAGTCAATTTCTTGTACAGGTAAAGCTTTTTTCTTGAACTGAAAAGTTTGAATGAATAACGCGGCTTCATCGACTAACTCCTGATTATCAGCATATATGGCTACCCAATTTTCATCATTAGAGACACGATCACTCAAAACCCATGCTTGAAAGCTCGGATTTTCTATCAAATTTTCGTAGGTAATCGTTTCGTTGTTTTTCATTTTTCCTAATCAATATATTCAAATGGTACAAAAAGAAACTCATTGTTGAGTCTTTAATTTTGAATGTTTCTAAGCACTTACTTTTATTAGAGTAACAAAAATATATTTTGTACTTATTTTTATTCAAAATTATAATCAAAAAAGCCATTTTTTTTAGCAAAAAAACAATAATTGGTTAAAAAATTAGATGGTTTTATAATTTAAAACGCTTCTCGCAACAATTTTAATGCTTTGTGCATGCTATTTCTGACACTTTGATATTTTAACCCCGTTATTTCGGCTATATCTTTATAATCCAGATTATTATAAAATTTTAGATAAATAATTTCTTTCTGAGATTGATTCAATTTGAACATTAGAGCTTTTAATTTTTTACTATTAAAAGTTCTATTTTCATCCTGAATTATTAACTCCTCTATCGACAATTCAAACCCTGAATCGTCCTTAAATTCCGCATTAATCACAGGACTTTTTCTATTTTGGGTTGTAGTTTTTAATAATTTTCTTCTAAAAGACTTAATCAAATAAGCTTTGACATGACTAATGTCGCTTAGATTTGCCCTTCTTTCCCACAGTTCTACAAAAAACTCTTGCAATTCATCTTTAACCACTTCGTCTTGTCCTATTAATTTGATACCATAATAATATAAATCATTATAATAGACTTTGAAAAGCTGAGAAAAAGCCTGTTGATTGCCCTTTTTGAAGGACTTCCAAAGTAGTCGGCTTGCTTCTGCTATGTTATTTGTTTTTGCCAAAATTTAAAGGAATGATTTTTTTCTATAAAGTAGTTATAAATACTTTTAATAAAAAAATTCGTTGAAAAGTTAAAGGAATATAAAATAGTACTCTTTTCAAAAATAGGAAATATTATTTGATATTACCTTCAATGAAGAATAGAATAGATTTTTTTTTGGTTTTCTAGCTTTAGCTAATTTGTCAAAGCACCTTTTTTTGACTAACTTTAGCTAATTATAAAGAAAAAATGAATGAATTGTAGAGTAAATATATATGATGATTTTATATGGATTTACCTATTTAAACTATCAATAATAGACCATTAAAACAGGTCGTTACCCAGTATTCACATGGCAAGAGTTCTTATTGTAGATGATGAAAGAAGCATACGCACAACACTTCGCGACATACTCGAATTTGAGAGATACAAAGTCGATGAAGCCGTAGATGGCTTGGATGCGTTATCAAAATTGAAAAAAAATAAATACGATGTCGTTATAATGGACATCAAAATGCCTAAAATGGATGGTTTGGATGCGCTAGAGCGTGTTGGAATTATTTCTCCTGATACACCTGTGGTTATGATTTCTGGCCACGGAAACATCGAAACTGCGGTAGAAGCAGTTAAAAAAGGGGCATTTGATTATATAGCGAAGCCGCCAGATTTGAATCGTCTTTTGATTACAATCCGCAACGCAATGGATAAATCTACTTTGATTACAGAGACGAAAGTCTTGAAAAAGAAGGTAGCTAGTTCGCGCGTTCAGGAAATCATTGGAGAATCTGACAGTATTTCGCGTATTAAATCTATCATTGCGCAAGTTGCTCCGACAGATGCGAGAGTAATGGTTACTGGACCAAATGGAACTGGTAAAGAGCTAGTTGCGCGTTGGTTACATGAGCAAAGCCCGCGTAAAGATAAGCCAATGATTGAGGTCAATTGTGCAGCAATTCCTGCGGAATTGATTGAAAGTGAGCTTTTTGGACACGAAAAAGGGGCGTTTACTTCGGCAATCAAACAGCGAATTGGTAAATTTGAACAAGCAAACGGCGGAACTATTTTCTTGGATGAAATCGGAGATATGAGTCTTTCGGCGCAAGCAAAAGTTTTGCGTGCATTGCAAGAAAGTAAGATTACCCGCGTTGGTGGAGATAAAGAAATTCGTGTTGATGTAAGAGTCGTTGCAGCAACAAACAAGAATTTAAAAGAGGAAATTAGAGCAAAACGCTTTAGAGAGGATTTATATCATCGTATTGCAGTTATTTTGATTCAAGTGCCAGCATTGAATGAGCGAAAAGGTGATATTCCAGCTTTGGTTGAGCATTTTATCAAGGCTATTTGTAAAGAATATGGTCGTCCAGCTATCAAGGTAGAGGCTAAGGCTATCAAGGCATTACAAGAATTGGATTGGACAGGAAATATCCGAGAATTACGAAATGTAGTCGAGCGATTAATTATCTTGAGTGGCGATAAAATCAAAGAGTCTGATGTGAATGCTTTTGTGACGCCAGCTAGTATGGAAAGCAATCAGTTTGGAGATGTTTTTGAGAAGTTTGGTAGCTTAGAAGCGATACAGAATTATATTGAAGAGGAGTATAAATCTTATATGTCGTAAGTAATCACTAGATGCTTTTTAAATAAAAATGGCTCAATTCATTCAATGGATTGAGCCATTTTTTTAAAAAAAACCTTAATTAGCAAAACCGTTTGTTTGCTTTCTAGGACAGGTTTTATCATTAAAATACGTTTGATAATATTGACAAAGTTCCTCTTGTAAAGTTATTTGAATAGTTCCGTGATTTAAAATTCCTTTCGCCTCCAAATCGTTCACTATATCTGTTATCTTTTTGAAAGATTCACTACTTTGCATCGTTCCAATATGTTCTACTATTGCTTGTTCGTAAGCTGGTTCGTTATCTTTATAATCTGCTGGATCGGGTTCGGTTCTCCTATCCAAATACCCAAAATTTTCTACTGCGGTATGTAAATTTTCATTTAGAATAATAATTTCCGCATCAGAAACTGTTGCATTAGTCTTAGGTCGAACAGGCTTTTTCTGCTTATTTTGGGTGGTTTTTTGGTCATATTCTTCAGGAAAATTAATGGTATCTTTTTGTTGTTCTGTTTTATCTTTGGTATCTTTTTTTCGCAAATTAGCTATTTTTGTCATATCCCAGCCTTGTTGTTTCGCCAAGAAATTAAAACCAACCATAACGCTAGCTACAATCACCGCCCATAATATTGGTGGTACTTTTTTGAAAAACAACCTCTTTATAACAACATAACTAAATATTACAATAGCACCCAAAAAGACGCTGGCATCAGGCTCAGGTATTCCTGGAGCGTAATCGCCTCCTGCATCAATAAACTTATAGCCATAATGAACTACATAGGTCAAGAGGTATAATATAAATCGCCCAACACTAGATATTAAATCTATTAAACTCCCCAGGAGGCTTGTTAGGTCGGAAGTATTACGTTTGAGGTAATATTTGAAATAAGCAAATACCGAAAAACTAATAACTAACAACGTAATATTGATACGAAAACTATCATTGATATTTCGGGCTTGACTCCGAAAACCATCTTCCATGACATTCTCAAATCGCTTCAAAAAATTATCCATGACCCATACTAATGCACCTGTCACCATGACCCAAAGGAGTGTCATAATGATTTGGTTAGAACCCAAGCTTGGCATATCTGGCATAAGGAAGTGGATTTTTTTATGAAAAGTTATACACGAAAATAAGGGAGTTATGAATAAAGTACAATTAATAATTAATAATTTTTTGCGAGTTGCTGGTTTCTAGCTTCTAGTAACGGATTTGTGTCACTGTTGTTAATCGAAACAGCGGTAGCAGAAACCAGTAACTTAATCACTCTTGTTACGCAAAAATACTTTTATTAGTAGCATGGGAATCACCGAGGTTTCCATACACCAAACAAAAGGCTAAATTAGAAAGCCTTGCGTAACATGAGCAATTAAGATATGCTTATAAAAGAGGCGATAATGAAAAATATCGACGAAAGAGCTTTAAAAGTCAATGATTTGTGTGATTAAAAGAATAAGTCATAACTTGCGACTGGTTTCAAAAAAAATATTTTAAGATATGAAATTCACTATTTCGACAACTATCAAAACATCATTGCCCGAAGCATTTCGTTATTTGACAAGTTCTTCCAAATTAGGAGAATGGATGAAAGATTTTCAATCTATCAAGACGACTAGCGGACGTAGAACCAAAGTCGGTGGTGTTTCTAAACTCATTTTTAAAGATGCAAAATCTGCTTATAGTATAAAAGAGGAGGTTTTGGGGTTTGAGAGAAATGAACGATTTGAAATTGAACTCGAACACACAGAAATTATTACCCGAATCAACTATCGTTTTGGTGCAAAAGATGCTCGAACGACGATTTTGGTAGCTGATTATCAAGTCAAATTCAAAAATCCTTTGAATCGCATTTTTGGCATTTTTTTTAAAATACCTATGAGAAATCAACAACAAGAGGATTTGACTAGATTAAAGAATAAACTTGATAGAATATCTATAAATTAGATATTCTATCGCAATTTCTTAATAGAAGTTTTGTAACTATTGAGAAGCGAGAGCAGCCTCTGCCGTGTGTGTTTATCTGCTTTACGCCCTATCTCGCTTCTCGCAGCCCGCAGGGCAATTTCGCCTCTCGGTTCTGAAAGCAAGATTTTTTTTAGTGTAAAACCTATAACACATCTCAGCGTTTTGTTTTCCAGAAGATATATTTTTATTAATATTCTTTTATTTTTGTGAAAATATACACATCTATTTCAATATCAGGGGAGTTAATAATAAAGGAACTAATTATTCATCTACTAGAATTGTAAAATACTATTCTAGTTAGAAATATTTATGTAATGAAAAAAGGATTAATTTTATTTTGTTTTTTAATCATTAGTTGTTTTGTCAACGCTCAGATGGTGATAGGAACGGATACTCTTTATGGTAATGAATGGATTAATCATAGTCAAACATATCTAAAAATAGAGATTTCATCAGATGGAATTTATCGTTTGGATGGACAGACATTAAGTAATTCGGGCGTTCCGATTGCTGGTATTCAAGGGAGTAATTATCAAGTTTTTCATTTGGGCGAAGAGATTCCTATCCGTACTTCAACCAATAATTCGTTTGGAAATAGTGATTATATAGAGTTTTTTGGAGAAAGAAACCGTTCTTGGCTGGACTCTTTTTTGTTTGAGCATCCTAGTCAAGATTTACTCAATCCTTATTATAGCCTATTCACGGATACATCAGCTTACTATGTAACGTGGAATCCTAGTGCAGCGGGGCTTCGGTTTCAAAATGTAACGAATAACTTAACTAGTCCACCAACTAAAGAAGACTATTTTTGGTATGATAAAATAGATGAATACCACAATGCTCACATCAAAAAACGAAAAGACGGTTATAAATATGATTCTAAATTTGAAATAGAAGGATTTGCAGGAAGTTTGAGTAATAATAAAACTCAAAACGTAGCTATTCCGAACCTATTCACTGGTGGCCCTAATAGCTCATTGACTATCAGAATGGCGGTTGGAGAAGATGGGCAACATCAACAATTAGTCAAAATAGACGGCACAACTTATGTTGACGAATCTTTTTATGGTTTTCAATTTAAAGAATATAATTTACCACTGACTACGGCTTCTCTTGGTAATTTGGTGGAAGTAAAAACAGAAAATACATTTGATAATAGAGATAAATCAGCCATTAGTTTTATTAAAATTACTTACCCTAGAACATTTAATTTTGAGAATACCGATTATTTTGATTTTTATATAAAAGCCAATAATACATCAACTTACCTTGAGATTGATGATTTTAATGCGAGTAATGCAAACCCCATTTTATATGATTTGACCAATCAAATTTATATTAATGCGACTTACGATGCAGCAAGCAGTAAAGTAAAGGTAGTATTGCCGCCTTCAACCCAAAAACGCCATCTTATATTAGTAAACTCAGTGTCAGGCTACCAAAATGTGTTGACACTTCAAGCGACTAATTTCATTAATTTTGCTCAATTAGACCACGATTATATTATTATTTCCAACTCACGACTTTTCTCTGACCCTACATCGGGAGTTAATCACGTTCAAGAATATGCTGATTATAGAGCATCGGCACTCGGAGGGAATTACAGTTCTATCGTTGTTGATATAAAAGACCTAGAAGAACAATTCACTTATGGTATCCGAAGAACGCCCGTTTCTATTCGGAATTTTGGGCATTTTATAAAAAAGAATTGGACAAACCCCAAGTATGTTTTCATCATAGGAAAAGCGATTGAGTACAAGTATTTGAGAACGAATGCAGGACTAGCCAATTATTATAGTTCTTATTTCTTACCAACTCATGGTTTTTTAGGTAGCGATAATTTGTTGTTGTCTTTTCCCAATACGAATATCCCGATTATTCCGATAGGAAGGCTGGCTGCCCTTTCGCCAAATGAAGTCCGAATATACCTCGATAAAGTAAAAAAACATGAAGACAATCAATCTTTATCACAGACAATTGAAGATAAATCATGGATGAAACGCGTTGTTCATTTAGGTGGTGGCGACCCAAGTATTCAAAATACAATCAAAAATTCCTTAAGAACTTTTGGAACAGAACTCGAAAACAGTGAATATGGCGCAGAGGTTATTACATTCTTAAAAACGAGTTCGGACCCAATTCAGATTTCTCAAACCCAACGTCTAACAAACACTATTAATGATGGTGTTTCGATTATGACATTCTTTGGGCATTCGTATGCTGGTGGTTTTGATGTGAGTTTGGATGAGCCTAGTTTTTATGAAAATGAAGGAAAATTCCCTTTGATTATTTCTTATGGTTGTTATACAGGACGTATTCATGCATCATTTCGAGGCATTAGTGAAGGTTTTCTTTTTGAAGAAAACAAAGGAGCAATTGCTTTTATGTCAGCGAATGGTTTTGCGACTATTTCCCAATTAAATATTTTTGGGTTGGAGTTTTATAAGCAGATTGGTGAGGTGAATTATAATAATGGAATTGGTAACGCACTCCTTCAAACGAATCAAAATACCCAATCTAGTTTGGGTGAAATTCCGAGAAGTATGACCCTTCATGGAGACCCCGCTATTCTGCTAAATACACACCCTGGAGCAGATTACGTGGTGGATCGTTCTAGTGTTGTATTGTCTCCCAACACTATTGATATACAAGAAGATAGCTTCGCTTTGAGTTTTGATGTGGTTAATATAGGCTCTAACCCTACGTTAACGTTTATTGGTATCAAAGTAACACAACAGTTTCCTTCTGGCGAATTTTTTATTATAAAAACGGACTCAATTATTTCGCCTGCTTTTCGTAAAAATATAACTTATAATTTGCCCACACTAGGCGAAAACTCAGTTGGTTTGAATCGCTTTTTTATAGAAGTTGATTATGAAAATGAAGTCAACGAATTACCTTCACCCGAGGCAGAAAGTAACAATAGTTTGGTTGATAACAATGGAATGTTAGGAGTTCCTGTATTTTTCTCATCCAGTAATATCAATCCTATTTATCCTGATAATTATGGAATTGTAGGCAATCAAAATATAACATTGAAAGCTGCACCTTCTAATGTTTTGGCAAAAAGCCAGACCTATATTTTTGAGTTGGATACGACCGCGAACTTCAACAGCACTTTCAAGCAACAAACCAAAATCACTCAAAATGGCGGTGTAATAGAATGGCAACCAAATGTCAATTATCAAGATAGTACGGTTTATTATTGGCGAGTAAGTCCTGATAGTATTCCTACGTTGGGTTATACTTGGAATACGAGTTCATTTATTTATATAAATAATATAGATAAAGGTTTTAATCAATCACATTATTATCAATACCAAAAGAATAGTTATTCTAACACTCGACTGAAAGACAATACCCGAAAGATTCATTTTATAGATGACTTTACCGATGTTATTATTAAAAATAGAGAAAATTCTAATACATTGGATAAGATGGATTTTAGTATAAATAATGAATTGATGGAACAATTTAGGCCTGGAGTAATGGGAAATACAGATCTCTTTATTGCAGTAATGGACTCTTCTACTATCGAACCATGGTCAAATCCGCCTGGAGGATTATACGGAAGTATTAACACACATGGAAGTCGTAGTTGGAATGTTTTTCCGTTTTTGACAGCAACAGAACCTGACCGACAAAATGTGATTAATTTCCTTGAAAATGTAGTACCATCTAATAATTATGTGTTAGTAATGACGATTCAAAAAAATGTAAATGATAGTTATTATCCAGAACTTTGGGCAGCGGATTCTACTAATTTAGGCTCAAACATATTTCAGGTTTTAGAAAGTCAAGGCGCAACCCAAATCCGAAATACCACACAGACAGGCTCAATTCCTTATATGTTTTTTTATAAAAAAGATATAACGCCACTCCACGAACAGCTAGCTAATTCTGTAACAGATGAAATAACGGCTGTGATACCAATTGCAGGTGCTTGGGACGAAGGCTATGTTGTTTCTGAAAAAATAGGGCCTGCCGCTAGTTGGGAAACCTTAAAATGGAACGCGACTTCTGATAATAATGCTCAAAATGACCATTATAATTTAGATATTTTAGGTGTCAAATCTGATGATAGTGACACTCTTTTATATCAAAATATAACCGCAACGGATACCTTAATTAGTTTTATTAATGCGAGCGATTTTCCATTTATAAAATTAAGATTTAATTCTTTGGACACCGTCAATCGCACATCTGCACACTTAGATTATTGGCGCGTATTTTATCAAGGATTACCCGAATTAGCCATCGTTCCGAATAAGCATTTTACATTTTATAATGACACCTTGCAACAAGGCGAGCGTTTGGATTTTGAAATGGGCGTTCAGAATATCAGTGAATACAATGTAGATAGTCTTTTGGTAAAATATACTATAACGGACACTGATAATAATCAATCAATAGCCTATCAGCGACTTACGCCTTTGGTTAGTGATGACACACTTCATGCGCGTTTTTCTTTTGAAACAGACGAATTGAAGCAGATTAATCAATTGATTTTTGAAATTAACCCTAATGAAGACCAAGCGGAACAGTACCTTTTTAATAATACGGCTATCAAAAGTTTTTATGTCAAACAGGATAATCGTCACCCACTATTGGATGTAACTTTTGATGGATTGCATATTATGGAAGGCGATATCACCTCTCCTACTCCACAGATTTTGATTAGCTTAAAGGATGAAAATCCATACTTGGCACTGAATGATACAGCGCTTTTCAAAGTTTGGATTATAGATCCAGCAGGTAATCAAAGACGTTATTATAATGATGGAAATACAATGATTTTTTATCCTGCGGACGAAAGTAATTTATCTGCTAATAATAATAAAGCGCGATTGGAACTCAAGCCTAATCTTTTGGAAGATGGAACATACCAGCTTATAGTACAAGCGCAAGACCGAACAGGAAATTCTTCTGGAAGTATTGATTATAAAGTTAGTTTTGAGATTGTTAGGCAATCCATGATTTCCTATGTCTTGAATTATCCAAATCCGTTTACGACTTCTACTCAATTTGTATTTACACTAACGGGGCATCAAGTTCCAGATGATTTAAGGATTCAAATTTATACCGTCTCAGGTCGATTGATTCGCGAAATTACAAAAGAAGAACTCGGAAATATTAGAATTGGGCAGAATAGAACGGATTTTAGATGGGACGGAACAGATGAGTTTGGCGACCGATTGGCGAATGGCGTTTATTTGTATCGAGTGATTGCTCGAATTAATGGCGAAGAGTTAGATAATTTTTACACCAAAGCAAGTCCGTATTTTACGAATGGTTTTGGTAAAATGGTGTTAATGAAGTGATTTTTTCTGATTATAACGGATTGCAGTAACGCACCTAAAGGCACTTACTTTTTTAATCACAAAATTGCTACAAACAGTTACAAATAAAATAAAAGCGCCTTTAGGTGCGTCACCAAGTATTTTTAATGAGATGAACTATCACTGCAACCTGTTACAATCAGGATTTTTTATGTTCTAATACCTTAATATGAGTTAATAATTTTTTAAACCGATATGATTTCTAAAAATCATATCGGTTTATTATTACTTTTGATCTCTTGAAAGTCTTAAGTACATGAGCAGAAGTAATCCCGTATTCTAACTCGTCATTACTTCTGCCCACGTACTTAATCCTATCGAAAGGTAGCTTTTTTAAGTTTGTAACTTACTTTCTTAAGTGAAGAAAAAGTAGAATGGTGCTAGTTATTTATTTTTCTTCACTAATAGTCAAAAAAGAAAAAAAGATGAGCCGATTAAGAGATATTTTTAAGCGATACACTGGTTTTTTAAGAGATTTGAAGGTTGTTTATGTTATCAACAATTACCTCAATTCTGATAAGTTGCAACATAATAAGGCATTATATAAAAAATATGGTGTTAATAAATCTATATTTTCTTCTATTGGGCGTAAGGATATGCCCAAAAGCACCGACGGAATTCCGTGGATTGACCAACCCAATGCCATTCAAAAAGTGATGAAACATCCTGATTTTCAAACATTTTCGCCTGATTTACAACAAAAAATTATTGATTTTATTGAGAATGGCTATCTGATTTTGGAGGGTTTTCTGAATGAAAAAATTGTTCAAAATTTGAATAATAGTATTGAAGACGTTCTAAGAAATAAGGAAGCTGATTTTAATTTTACAGGCAAGAAAGTCATGGATGCACATAAGGTTTCTAAGGAGGCTGACGACCATTTTCGCAATCCTGAATTATTAAAATTGTTATCATTTTTGTTGGGTAAGAAGGTTTTACCTTTTCAAAGTATTAATTTTCGAGAAGGCAGCGAACAGCGCGCGCATTCCGATTCTATTCACATGACCACAGAACCAGAAGGCTATTTAATCGCAACTTGGTCAGCTTTAGAAGATTGCCACGAAGGAAATGGATCACTTTTTTATTATCCAAAATCACATCGTTTGCCATTTGTGAGTTGTGAAGATTACAATGCAGGGCATTCTGTTTGGTTGCTTGGTAAGGAAAGTTACCCAAATTATGAAGATAAAATTGATGCCGTTATCAAGGAAAATCAATTAGAAAAAAAATATTTTCACGCTAAGAAGGGCGACCTTTTGATTTGGCATGCGAATCTACTACATGGAGGAAGTGGCATCACTCAAAAAGGTACAACACGCAAAAGCATGGTTTGTCATTATTATGCAGAAGACGTAGTTTGTTATCATGAATTGACGCAACGACCAGCGTTAATAAATAATTGACAGTACTTTTGATAAGTGAAGAAAAATAAATAAGTTGCACCATTATACAACTTTATTTTTTTATTTAAAAGCACTTAAAAAATTAAGCATAGCA
>CAKZLT010000600.1 GCA_937127195.1 uncultured Saprospiraceae bacterium | reverse complement strand
TTCGATTTAGAGAAATTAGTAGATACTAATGATGAATGGATTCGTAGTCGTACAGGAATTAGTGAAAGAAGAATTTTAAAAGAAGAAAAGGGTACTTCCTACATGGCAACAAAAGCAGTGGAAGGATTACTCGAAAAAACAGGAACTGATGCTAAAGATATTGATTTGATTATCTGTGCAACAGTAACACCTGATATGCCGATGCCATCAACCTCTAATTTGATTAGTAGAAACATAGGAGCTGATAATGCATTTAGTTATGATATTGGTGCAGCGTGTTCTGGCTTTTTATATGCTTTGACGACAGGCGCAATGTTTATTGAGTCTGGTCGATACAAAAAAGTAATTGTAGTTGGAGCTGATAAAATGTCTTCTATCATAGATTATACGGATAGAGCAACTTGTATCATCTTCGGAGATGGAGCAGGAGCAGTTTTATTAGAACCTTCTGATGATCCGAATTTAGGTATTAAAGACTCTGAATTGAAATCAGATGGTAATGGTGTCAATTATTTGCATATCAAATCAGGAGGCTCTGCTAGTCCAGCTAGTGCCGAAACGGTAGAAGCAAAGGAACATTTTATTCGTCAAGAAGGAAGAGCTGTATTCAAAATGGCGGTTACCAAAATGCCAGAAGCCGTAAATGAGATAATGGATAGAAATAGCTTGACATCAGATGATTTGAGTTGGTTAGTACCGCATCAAGCTAATAAGCGCATTATTGACGTTGTTGGTAAAAATACAAATATTCCATCCGAGAAAGTAATGGTGAATATCAATAAATATGGTAATACAACAGCAGGGACATTACCTCTTTGCCTTTGGGATTATGAGAAGCAACTCAAAAAAGGTGATAACCTAATTTTGACCGCATTTGGTGGTGGTTTTACTTGGGGTGCGGTTTATTTGACTTGGGCTTATGATGGTAAATAATAATAAAAAACTGTAAGTGAAGAAAAAGTAGAATGGTGCTAGTTATTTATTTTTCTTCACTAAGGTATATGGATGATATACCTTACAGTTTTTTTATTATCTAGAACTTCAAAGAGATTAAGGGAGTAGGTAATAAATAAACTACCACAAAGAACGGCATTATTTTTTATTTAGACGAGGCAAAAAACACAGTCCTAGCATCGCTAAGGCGAGTATTTTTAACGAAGTATAA
>CAKZLT010000599.1 GCA_937127195.1 uncultured Saprospiraceae bacterium | reverse complement strand
AAAACACAATTTTGGAGTTAGAAGGCTTATTTATTAAAGTTGGACAGTTATTGTCCATTTTAACTAACTTCCTTCCAAAATCTTATCACGAGCCACTCAACTCTCTTCAAAATCAGTTACCTCCTCGTTCTCATGAAGAGATTAGGCAACGTATTCAATCCGAATTAGGGCAATCTATTGAAGATTTGTTTGAAGATTTTGATGTTACGCCTATTGCAACCGCTTCTATTGGTCAAGCACATCGAGCCAAACTCAAAGACGGAACGGCTGTAATTGTTAAGGTTCAGCATTTTAATATCGAAAAAATTGCCGAAGTTGATTTAGATATTATTAAGAAATTGACTCGCTTGGCGAGTTATATCTTTGATATAAAAGGATTGGATTATGCTTACGAGCAAATCAAATTAATGATTGAAGATGAGTTGGACTTCAAGAAAGAGGCAGAATCTATGACTATTATTGGCAAAAACTTAGAAGATTTTGACCGATTAATTATTCCAAAGGTTCATTCAAGTCATTCTCGCGGGCGAGTTATGGTAACGACTTTTTGTGAAGGTGTCAAAATCAGTGACCTCGAACAGCTTAATAAATGGGAAATTGACAAAACCGACTTGGCAGAGCGGTTGATTGCTGTTTATGTTGAAATGGTGCTTCGAAATGGCTTTTATCACGCTGATCCTCATCCTGGAAATATCTTGGTGCAAGAAGATGGAAGCATCGTTTTATTGGATTTTGGAGCAGTTGCACACGTTCAATCTAACTTACGAAAAGGTATTCCGAGGTTAGTAGAGTCGATTGCCAAAAACGATGCAGATGGAACAATTGAAGCTTTAAAAAGTATGGATTTCATTGCAGATACCAAAGATGCAAGTCGAATCGCTGAGAAAATGATTGCCGCTTTTAGGCATTTTATAGAAGAAGAAGTTAAAGTTCAAGGGCTTGATTTTAAAAATATACAGGAAATAAATCCATTTGAAACAGGGCTTTTTAAATTAAAAAACGAACTTGGTCTCAAAATGATGGCAAACACTTTTCAAGTACCAAAAGATTACGTTTTATTGAATAGAACGGCAACGCTTTTACTTGGAATTTGTAGTGCCTTAGATTCTTCCCTTAATCCTTTGGTCGTCGTTCGTCCTCATATCCAGACACTAATAAAGGAAGAACAGGGCGATATTATGAAATACATTGTCAATTCCTTACAATCAACATTGACTAGTGCTATTGCCATTCCTGAGACTTTACAAGGCGTTTTGCAACAAGCCAAAAAGGGGCAATTAGAGCTTAATGTTATTGGAACTGACGAGCGAACACAAATGAATTATTTTTTGGGGCAACAATTCTTTTTTGCTTTTCTATCAGTTTTTAGTGTAATAATCGGTATTTGGATGAGGCAAGTTGGTGATTTTGAATTATCCAAATATAGTTTTATTGCAAGTGCTTTATTTGGATTTTTGATGTGGCGAAATATGAGAAAAGCGAAAAAAATTAATCAACGAGTCGGGTTGAGGATAAGAGATTAAATAATTATAACTGACAAAATCACTTATATAAGTTTATACTTGTCATGCTATTTTTATAAAAAAAAAGAAAAGACTGCAAATTTGTCAGTAAAAATCAATTGGCATATTAATCGCTAAAATGACGATTGAGCGTAACCCATTAGGTTACTTAAATAAATAATAATTTATTGCTTTATATTTTACACAAAAAAATCAAAGTAAAATCCTATGAAGCCGATTAACGATAGAGTTGTAGTAAAACCTCACGCTGCTGAGGGAAAAACAAAAGGAGGCATTATCATTCCTGATACTGCTAAGGAAAAGCCTTTGAAAGGCGAAGTTGTGGCAGTTGGCCCAGGTAAAGATGGTAATTTGATGACCGTTGCAATTGGTGATGTTGTATTGTATGGTAAGTACGCTGGACAGGAAATGTCTTACGAAGGCGAAGATTACTTAATCATGCGTGAAGATGACATCTTAATCATTTTGGACTAGATTGGTTTGGAAGCGGGAAACGAGAACGCCTATCGGCTGCGAGAAGCAGGATGTTTTAGCCTCTTCTAAATTTGAACTAAAGCCTAAAGTGATTTTCAAAAAAATGAAGAACAAGCCACTTGTTCGTTTTAAATCCATTTTTTAAAACAAAAAAACTAACTTAAAATGGCTAAAGAAATTAGCTTTAATACTGATGCTCGCAACACATTGAAAGCGGGTATTGACGCACTAGCAAACGCTGTAAAAGTAACATTAGGTCCTAAAGGTCGTAATGTGGTTATTCAAAAAGCATTCGGCGCACCTGCTGTTACTAAGGATGGTGTTTCGGTTGCTAAAGAAATAGAATTAGAAAATCCTGTTGAGAACATGGGCGCTCAAATGGTTAAAGAAGTAGCTTCTAAAACGGCAGATTTGGCTGGAGATGGAACAACTACGGCTACCGTTTTGGCTCAGGCTATTGTGAACGCGGGTATGAAATATGTTACTGCTGGAGCAAATCCAATTGAATTAAAAAGAGGAATTGACAAAGCAGTTCAAGCTGTTGTAGGTAGTTTAAAAGCTTCCTCAGAGCAAATCGGTGATGATTTTAGTAAGATTAAGCAAGTTGCTTCTATTTCTGCTAATAATGATGACCAAATCGGTAGTTTGATTGCTGATGCAATGAAGCGCGTAACTAAAGACGGTGTAATCACAGTTGAAGAAGCAAAAGGTACTGATACTTATGTTGATGAAGTATTGGGTATGCAGTTTGATAGAGGTTATCTTTCTCCGTACTTCGTTACGAATACTGAAAATATGTCAGTTGAGTATGAAAATCCTTTAATCTTAATTTACGATAAGAAAATCTCAAACGTTCAAGA
>CAKZLT010000598.1 GCA_937127195.1 uncultured Saprospiraceae bacterium | reverse complement strand
ACAGATTCACCATCAGTTAGAGCAGATTTGGGGTAAAGAGCTAGAGCGTCAAGAGCAACGCTTGCAACCCTTGGAAGAAAAGCTACAAAAGCTGCGCGACTGGCAGGATTACAGCACCACGCCGAAGAAGGAAGAACTGTGCACGCGCATGGAAGAGCTAATCACTACGGAAATGGACGCCCTTGACCGTGCCGATGCGATTAAGGCGATGCAGGAAGAGTGGCGCGAGCAGACATCCGTCAACATTAAAGAAGACGACCCGCTGTGGGCACGCTTCCAGGAGGCTGGCCACAAAGCGTACGAGCCCTGTGCGGCTTACTACGCCAGGTTGTCCGAGCTAAAGCAGGAGAACCTGCAGAAGCGCCGCGAGCTATCCCAGCAGCTAGAAGACTATCTAGATGCGGTCGACTGGGAAAATGCGGATTGGCGTAAGCTGCAAACCGTGTTGCGTACCGCTAGAGAAGAGTGGAAGCAGTATGAGCCTGTGCGCTTCCCTGAGGCCAAGCCCGTACACAATCACTTCTTTAAGCTGGTTGATCAAATCAATGAAAAGCTAAAAGGTCATTGGCAGACGAACCTAGAAGCCAAAGAAGAGCTGATCAAGAAGGCGGAAGCCTTGCTTGAGCACGAAGATCTTGCCCAAGCGATTGAGAAGGCGATCTTCTTACAGAAGCAGTGGAAAGATATCGGCCATACTTTCCGCAGTCGTGAGCAAAAGTTGTGGAAGGCGCTACGCGCCGCCTGTGATGCGGTGTTTGCGCGCAGAGATGAAGAGCGTAAAGCCGAGCGTGCTGAGTCAGATGGCCATATCAAGAAGGCTGAAGACTTGATAGCACAGATGAAAGACTTATCTAAGCTGGACGATGCAGCCTTAGTGAAAAGCACCGAGCAAGCCGAGGCGCTACAAGCCGAGTTTGATGAAATAGAATTACCTGAAAAGCTAGAACGCCCTATTGGCGGCAAATTTAATGATTAAACCGCTTTATGTGTTTGGTATTGATAGAACAGTGCAAAACATTGTCGGTTCGGAAATCTATGGTATTTATATCACTTTATTTAGTTTGACGATGCTTTTTCAGATTGTTAGTGATTTTGGAATTAGGTATTTGAATAATAGAGATATAGCTCAGCATCAGCAACTTTTTAAAAAATATTTTTCTAATCTTCTTGTTCTAAAAGGCATTCAAGCAGTAGCATTTACGGGTGTTTGTTACCTCACTGCATTTTTTTTGGGGTATAATCAATACTATGTTTCTTTGCTTTCTATCATGATTATATCTCAACTTTTAACTGATTTTGTGCTTTACCTGCGGTCAAGTGTATCTGGATTACAATATTACTTACAAGATAGTTTACTCTCCATTTCCGATAAGCTTTTAATGATTATTTTTTGTGGTATTTTGATTTTTAAAAATCCTTTTGATGCTCCTTTTCAAATAGAATGGCTTGTTTATGCTCAAATTCTAGCCAGCACAATCACAGTTATATTTTCATTATTTGTTATTAGAAAACATTTAAAAGGCATCCGTTTTAAATTTAATTTGCCGTTTTTGATTGTTATTTTAAAAAGAACATGGTCTTATGCCTTAGCGGTTTTTTTGATGTCTGTTTATTTTAGGATGGACGTAATCATAATGGAAAGAATCTTACCTGATGGCGCGAATGAGAATGGGATTTATTATCAAGCCTATCGCCTCATTAGTGCAATGAATATGATTGGAGTGTTATTTTCAGGATTGTTATTTCCGATGTTTGCACGATTACTCAAAGAAAAAAAGCCGATTGGCGATTTATTAGCATTTAGTTTTCAGTTTTTGTATGCGATGTTGATTGTGGCAAGTGTAAATATTATGTTTTTCAGTGAGCCGATCATGGTTACTTTGTATGATGAAGGGAATGCCTATTCTGGGCAAATTTTAGCCTTATTGATTATTAGTTTTATTGGAACAGGAAGTAGTTATATATTTGGTTCTCTCCTAACAGCTAACGAAAACCTAAAAGAATTAAATATTTTTTATTTTACTACAATGGTATTGAATATAATATTCAATTTTATATTCATTAGTCAATATAAAGCCCTTGGCGCAGCAGGAGTAACACTATTTACTCAGTTTTTTGTGTTGTTTGGATTAATCTTTCTAACCGTTCGTAATTTTGAGATTTCTTTCAATATTCGATTAATCATTCGAGTTATTTTATTTACAATAAGCGTTATCATTTCTAGTTATTTTGTTTTAAATTGGATAACTTTAGATTGGATAACTCAACTTGGACTAGCCACAGGAATTGGTATTATTTTATCTTTTCTTTTCAAGTTAATAGATATAAAAGGTATTATTCAAATCATGAAAGAACGTTAATCTTTAAGATTTACTGACGCTTGAAACGATAAACAAAATGAAACAAATCACTTCTATTTTATTTTTTCTCTGTCTAAGTATTATCTCCTTTTCTCAATCACGCGTACAAATAGCCATTGACGATTTGATTGCTTATGAGCCGATGAGATATGGTAGTTTGAGTGTTTGTGTGTTGGATGTAGAAACGGGAAAAATCCTTGAGCAATACAACCCGATGATGAGTTTGGTGCCAGCTTCGACTATGAAGGCCGTCACAACGGCAACGGCACTCGGAATTTTGGGTCATTCTTATACTTATAAAACGACTTTAGAGTATGATGGAAAAATCAAAAACGGTACTCTAGATGGTAATTTGTACATCAAAGGAAGTGGCGACCCTACATTAGGTTCTGACCAACTAGAAGGCACGCCTTCTTTGGAGGAGGTCATGAAAAAAATGTCGAATAGCGTTCAAAAAAAAGGAATTCAAAAGGTAAATGGCTATGTAGTCGGAGATGGTTCAACCTTTGGTACTGCGATGCCTGCGGCAAATTGGCAATGGAATGATATTGGTAATTATTATGGTGTCGGTGCGGGTGGTTTGAATATCCATGAGAATATGTATTATCTTTTTTTAAAACAAAAAAATACGCTAGGAAGTACGCCTTCAATAGCTCGAATAGTTCCTAAAATGCCTTATTTGGTGTTGATGAATGAGATAAAATCAGACAAACGCGGTACAGGTGATAATGCTTATATTTTTGGTGCGCCATATAGCACAACGCGATATCTTCGAGGAACAATTCCTGTTGGGAATAAAGAATTTAGAGTCAAAGGGGCAATGCCTGACCCTGCTCATTATGCCGCACATAGATTAACTGAGCAGCTAGAAACAAATGGGGTTTCTACTCAAAAAATCGCTAAAAACATCTTCGAATATCGCAGAGAAGGATTAGATAGATACACTACTCGACAGGCTTTAATTACTTTGACTTCGCCGCCTTTAAGTAAAATCGTTCAGCGAACAAACGAAAAAAGCGTCAACCTTTATGCAGAAGCATTACTCAAAACAATGGCAAAAGTCAAAAAAAGCGTTGGAACTACGGATAAAGGCGTTGAAACGGTCAAGGAATTTTGGGAAGAGCGCGGTATGAACATGGAAGGTTTCTTTATGGAAGATGGAAGTGGCTTGTCTCCTAGAAATGGTGTAACTAGCTTTCAACTTTCTCAAATTATGCGAAAAGTAGCTAAAGACAAGAATATTTTTGAGCATTTTTACCCATCATTGGCGGTTGGAGGAAGAACAGGAACGGCACGTTATATGTTCAAAAAATCAAAAGCGGCAGGTAATATTCGCCTTAAAAGTGGGTCAATGAGACGTGTTCGGGCTTATACTGGCTATGCAACTACAAAATCAGGCAAATTGGTCGCCTTTACAATTATAGCCAATAATTTTATGGGAAAAAGTCGTCTAATTCGTACAAAAATGGAAAAGATAATGGAAGCTTTAGTGGATTTGCCTTAGCATCCCAAAAACAGTTTATTTTATTCTTTTTATAAAAAAATGTTACTATTTAGTATGGTTGAAAAGGTTTAAAGAGATAATTTAAAAGGCTACTAATAAAAGGGTCTCTGTTCTCTTAGCGCGTAGTGCGGTCTTTTACTCTCTGTTCCGAATAGTTACAAAAAACAAAACCTCAATAACACTTCTCACTTGTCAAATTCTTTCATTTTGTAACCTTTACGCTAAGTATATTTCATAAATGGTATTTTATAAGTAACTGATATTGAACAATATTAGATAAGTTTATGTCTTGTTCTGGAAAGTCTTGTTCTTTCACGATTTTTATCAAAAGAAGCAACTAAAGAATATGAAAAAACTACTATTAATATTCACTACTCTTACCTTTTTCCAATTTTCTTATGCTCAAACCTATGAGATAGATAATGTAAACGGTCAAACTGTAACAACTTGCTCAGGTACATTTTATGATAGTGGAGGTGCTTTTGGCAGTTATTTGGATGGTGAAAATTATACAGTAACTTTTTGCCCAACGACTGGGCAATCGATTGTAGCCAATCTCAATACACTCAACATAGCTTCTACCGACCAATTGTGCGTTTTTAATGGTCCAAATACAACTACCTCGCCTTTAATGTCCTGTATTAATTCTAGCTCAACAGGAGGCGTTTTTTCTTGGGCAGCAACAAATGCACAAGGTTGTTTAAGTTTTAGTTTTTCATCTGTTTTGAACACAACAGGTATTACAGGAGCAGGTTGGGCTATTGCGCTTTCTTGCCAAACGACTTGCCAGACTGTTGAAGCTGATATTTTATCGTCAACTCCTGTGATGTCTCCGCCAGACACAGGCTATATAGATATATGCGTTGGTGATGCCGTTACTTTTACAGGAACAGGAAATTATCCTCAGAATAATCTAGTCTATGCTCAATCTGATGCAACTTCTACTTTCGAGTGGACAATAGAAGGGCAGGTTTTTACAGGTCAAACCATTACTCATGTTTTTAATAATGCGGGCGGTTATCGCGCTCAACTAAAAGTAACTGACATTAATGGTTGTTCAAGTTTTAATTCTATTAATCAAAGAATAAGGGTTGCGCCAGCACCAAGTTTTGTTGGTACAAACCCCTCCAATATTTCTGGCTGCGTTGGTGATACCGTTACTTTATTTGGAAATGCTACATCTCCCACTCAAAATTTTGCTTCGCCACTGACAAGGGGAGACTCATTGTTTTTGCCTGATGGGAATAATGTTTGTTATCAAACGTCCTTAAAATTTACGGACTTTAACCCGAATCAAACGCTGACTAGCATTAATGACCTTGCAGGAATCTGTGTAAATATGGAACATTCTTGGGTTGGTGATTTAGATATTAGCATTACTTGTCCTAATGGTAACTCTGTTGTTCTTCTCCCCTTTCCCAATTCTGCGGGCTCTATAAATTTAGGGATTCCAGCTCCAGGATTTGGTGGTACTGCCGCTGGAACAGGCTTTGATTACTGTTGGACACCAACCGCCACCGTCACGTGGAGTCAAGCTCAAGCAAATGGTATGACCGTTAATACTTCATCAGGAATAGCACTTGCACCTGGTAATTATGCCTCTTCTCAGCCTTTAGCTGGATTGATTGGTTGCCCACTGAATGGCGAATGGGAACTCGAAATTTGCGATAATTTAGGCGGTGATAATGGTTATATTTTTAATTGGGAAATTGCATTAGCTCCCAATTTATATCCTAATCTAGATACTTTTACACCAGCTATTACAGGAACTCAATGGCAAACCAGCACAGGAATTGTTACTTCTGACACAGCTACTTTTATCTTAGCGAATACTGGCTCGAATGATTTTACTTATACAGCTACGAATGAATATGGTTGTTCTTTTGATACAACAATAACTATAAATGTAGCAGAACCTCCATTAAAACCAACGCTTTCTTGTGGTTTGACAAATGCTTCTTCTATTACTGTCAATAGAAATACAGTAGTTGGAGCTGGTAGTTACGAAATCAATATAGATAATGGTGGTTGGCAATTGATGACTACTAATAGTTTTACAGTTTCTAATCTTCAACCTTTACAGTCTGTATTTTTTCAGCTTCGTGCCATTGGGCAAAATGCTTGTAATGCACCAAGTGAGATTGACTCCATTATTTGTATAACATCCGATTGTCAGTTGGTAACTAATTTAGACTCTTTGACACAAGTCACCTGTAATGGATTAAATAATGGAATAGCTTATTTCTCTGCAACAAGCAATCTTGGAGGTATTTTATATTCGTTAAATAATGGCTCTGCGCAATCTTCTGGTACTTTTTCTAATATTAGTATAGGTAATCATTTTGTAATTATAGAAGATGCAAATACTTGTAAAGATACAATCAACTTTACGATAACCGAACCAACAGTACTGACTTCTACAACAAGCGAAACGCCAGTTGTTTGTAATAGTGAAGCCAACGGAACGGCAACGGTTACCCCTTCGGGCGGAACAATGCCTTACGCTTATCTTTGGGATGCAAATGCTAATAATCAAACAACTACAACAGCTTCAAACCTACTAGCAGGAACTTATTCTGTAACTATCACAGATGCGAACAATTGTACAGCAGTGAATCAAGTAACTATTATAGAACCAACAGCATTGGCTTTGGCAATGGATAAGAAAGATGTGAATTGTTTTCAGGAAAGTACAGGTTTTGCGGTCGCTTTACCGAGTGGCGGAGTTGGTGGATACACTTATAGCTGGAATACTTCACCTATTCAAACAACTGATACTATTTTTAATTTACCTATTGGAAATTATTCGGTAACGGTAACTGACGCGAACAATTGTACTATAAATAATAGTATAAATCTAACAGAACCTAATTTATTAGAAATAAATATTGTTGATACTAGTCGAGTTACCTGTTTTGGAACAGCAGATGGGGAAGCATTGACAACAACAACAGGCGGAACAATACCTTATAACTATCTATGGACAACGAATGATACAACTGCCAATGTCGATACATTGAGTGGTGGATTTCATTCGGTTACTATAACGGATGCTAATGGTTGTAAAGACTCAACTTCGGTTGGAATATATGAACCGCCAATGATTGTGAACACTTTTACAACACAACAAGTTACTTGTTTTGGTCTTTCTGATGGAACAGCAACCGTTATTCCTTCGGGCGGAATTGGTTCTACTTATACTTATGAATGGAACAATCCTGCTAATAATCAGACAACAGCTACGGCTTCCAATCTGGTAGGTGGATTGATTAGTGTCATTGTAAGAGATGAAGAAAATTGTCCACAATCAGATGAAATCTATGTATTAGCTCCTCCTTTGGTTTTTGTGGATACAATGATTAGTACACCGACTGTCTGCTTTGAAAGTAATGAAGGAACAGTAAGTACTTCGGGCTTTGGAGGAAGCGGAAATTTGACTTACGTTTGGGATAATGGTGGAATGGATAGTTCTCAAGTCAATCTATTTGGAGGTCAATACACGGTGACCGTTTCAGATGATTTTGGTTGTATTGCAATTGATAGTATAATCGTTGGGCAACCAGATTCTATCGAAATTGGCTTTACAAGCACACCATTATTATGTAACGGTGACGGTACAGGAACTACTTCTATTAGTGTAATAGGAGGAACAACGCCTTATAATTACCTATGGTCAGAAGGAAATAATACAACAACTGCTCTTAATAATTTGCAATCAAATACTTATTCAATTACGGTAACGGATGCGAATAATTGTATTCAAATAGATAGCACTTTTATACCCGAACCTATACCGCTTACAGCCACAGCCACTTTTGTCGCGCCACTCTGTAATGGAGATGCAAACGGCTCAGCCACAATTGTTTCGATTGGTGGAAATGCTGGACATACTTATAGTTGGAATACTTCACCTATTCAGACAGATACGACTGCAATTGGTTTGACCGCAGGTATTTACACCTATTCCGTAACGGATTCTAACAATTGTTTTTATCAAAATAATATAACTGTAACCGAACCCGATGCATTGGTTTTGGCTATGAATGCAACAAATGTAGCTTGTCGTGATTCTGCAAATGGTATCGCAGTTGCTACACCGATTGGAGGAGCTTATCCATTTATTTATAATTGGGCAACTTCTACTTTGAACGATTCTATTTTATCACCATTAGATACAGGGAATTATGCGGTAACCGTAACGGATGTTTTTGGTTGTGTTGCCTCAAATAGCATTTTAATAACACAACCTACTTATATCAATTCTATTGTATCAAAAGGAGATTTGAGTTGTTTTGAAAGTGGCGATGGTGTGGCAAATGTAGTAGCCACTGGTGGTGTCGGTAATTATAATTATTTATGGTCAAATGCCAATCAAACAAATGCAACTTCGATTGGATGGAGTGCAGGCTGGGCGGTTGTCACCATCACAGACGGGAATAATTGCCCAAAACAAGATAGCATTCTAATAACACAACCAACAGAAGTTATCTCGGTGGTCAGTGCTATCGAAACGAATTGCTTTGGAGATAATACAGGAAAAGCAATAGTTAACGCAACAGGTGGTGTTGGATTGATTAATTATGTTTGGAATACTAGTCCTGTCCAAGTTGGAGATACTGCGATAAATCTTTATTCTGGTAGTTATATTGTAACGGCAACCGATGCAACAGGCTGTACTGATATAGACACTATTGGAGTTGGAGAACCTACCGAATTAGTATTATCACTATCAAAAACGGATATGTCTTGTTTTGGTCAACCTGACGGAACAGCAACTGTTGTAGCATCTGGTGGAGTTGTAGCATCTGATTATATATATAACTGGAGTAATGGCGCATTGAATTCTGTTACTTTAAATTTGACCGATATTTTCTATAATGTATCTGTTACAGATGATAATGGTTGTACTACGATTGATTCTATCAAGATTGATGAACCTGTTATTTTATCTTCTACTATAAATAATATAGCCTCTAGTTGTTTTGAAGGAAACGATGGTCAAGCAATTGTTGATGTTGCTGGAGGAACAACGGATAACTTAGGTAATTATAGTTATCAATGGGGAACAACTCCAGTTCAAACAAGTGATACTGCAATTAATTTGACAGGTGGAGCAACTTATATTGTTACCATTACAGATGCGAATGCCTGTGTTTTGTTAGATACTGTGACCATTAATCAACCTATGCCGTTAGCTTTGTCAGGCATAACTACCAATACCAGTTGTGATTATAGTAATGATGGAACAGGAACAATTACGCCAATAGGTGGAACTGCACCTTATTTCTACAATTGGTCAGTTAATAATCAAATCACCTCTACCGCAACAGGCTTAACTAAAGGAAACTACCTTACTACGGTGACTGATAATAATGGTTGTGAAGCGACTATTAGTGTTTCGGTTACTGGTCCAGAGCCTATATTATTAGATGCCGTTTCGGTTGCGGCACTTTGTAAAGGAGATGCCAATGGTAGTTTATTGGCAAGTGGAATAGGTGGAACTCCTTTTGTTGAGAATGCTTATAGTTTTGAGTGGGAAGATGGGCAACTAGATTCGTTGGCTACCAATTTGGCAGCAGGAACTTATTTAGTTACCGCTACTGATGCAGTTGGCTGTATTGGAGTAGATTCTTTTGCCGTTACAGAACCAGCTTTTGAATTGACCCCTAATGCTATTTCAACGGACATTTCTTGCTTTGGCGAGCGAGATGGAATCATTAGAATCAATCCAACAGGCGGAACTCCACCTTATCTTTTTAGTACTGATAATCAAAGCTATTCTACTGTAAATAATATTGCTGGACTAGGTGAAGGCACTTATGTTTTCTTTATAAAAGACAAAAATGATTGTTTCGTCTCGGACACTGTTGAAATCGTAGAGCCTGATTTGTTCTCTGTATTTTTACCAACAGATACAACAATTGTTTATCCAAATGAAGTAACCATTACACCGATTTTAGATAATGGAGTTGCGCCATTTGATTACAAATGGACAGCACAAGATTCAACGGGTATTTGTGATGACTGTATAGAAATTACAGCTTCTACTGATGGCGTTCGTTATTTGATGGTAACAGATTCAAATGGCTGTGTATCAACGGCGAATATTTATATTAAAGTAGAGAAAAATCTAGCAATCTATGTTGCTACAGGCTTTACGCCAAATAATGACGGAACGAATGATTATCTATTTATTCAGGGTGACGATGAACTTATAAAGGTCAATTCACTAATCATTTACAATAGATGGGGAGAAGTTGTTTTTGAAAATAAAGAGACTGAACCAAACAATCCTCAGGAAGGCTGGGATGGTCTTTTTAATGGTCAAAGAGCTGTTCCTGGTGTCTATGGCTGGGTAACCGAAGTTGAATTTTCGGATGGAAGTATCCAAACTCTTAAAGGTAATACAACGCTCGTTTGGTAGCATTCTTTGTAAGAAATACACTTTTCAAAGCATCAAAGGCTGTTTACAGAACACCTTTGATGCTTTTTTCTTTTTATAAAAGATGGTCTTTGTTCTTTATTTTCATCAAAATAAAAACTATATTTATAAGTACTATCAATAGATGGTAATTGTATGAAAGGATAATTCACAATAGATAATACTAAATTCTTTTTTAATAAAAAATAATGAAAGACTTACTTCATTTAATGGCACTAACTAAGGTTAAATTAGTTGGTTCAGTACACGCTAAAACTTTATTAACTCACTTCGGAAATGCTGCTGATGTATTCAAAGCTAGTCAATCCGAACTCAAAGTCATTCCTAATATTGGTGAAAAAATAGCGTCCAATATTCGTCGATTTAATGCATTTTCAGATGCAGAAAAAGAGTTGAAATTTATAGAAAAAAACAAAATAAAAGTCCATACTTACTTCGACGAATCTTATCCTCATCGACTCAAACATTACAATGACGCGCCTATTATTTTGTATCAAAAAGGTGAAATAGACCTTAATTTTCCAAGAGCAGTTGCCATAGTAGGCACTCGAAAAGCAACCGAACGAGGCAAGGATTTTTGTAAGAAGTTAGTCAAAGAGTTGAAAGAATATGATATAATTGTAAATAGCGGATTGGCTTATGGTATTGATTACACGGCACACAAACAATCCGTAGAATCGAACATACCAACAATAGGCGTACTCGCCCACGGTTTAGACCGAATTTATCCAGCGACACACCAAGGTTTAGCTACAAAAATGCTAGCAAATGGTGGCTTAGTAACCGAATTTCCGAGTGAAACGAATCCCGACCGCCAGAATTTCCCTAGCCGAAATCGTATCATCGCAGGAATGAGTGATGCTGTAATTGTGGTTGAAACCAAAATCACAGGAGGCTCAATGATTACAGCACACATTGCTAATAATTACAATAAAGATGTTTTTGCAGTGCCAGGAAGGTTACAAGATGAACACTCAAAAGGTTGTAATCACCTTATTAAGACACATAAAGCTGCCTTGATAGAAAGTGCCGAAGACATAGGTTACATTATGCGTTGGGACAAAAAAGATGAAAGTGCAGCCCAAATTCAGCGACAAATTTTTGTGGATTTAACACCCGAAGAATCTCAAATTGTTAATCTGCTCCGAACAAAAGAAAATATCGGAACAGATAAACTATCTTTTGATTTACAAAAAAGTACTAGTCAAATTGCAGTTCTAATGCTCGGACTAGAGTTCAAAGGAGTAGTAAAACCTTTGCCTGGTAGTAGATTTGCTTTGGTTCGGTAATTTATTTTTAAAAGTAATAGCACCTCAGATGCTAATCCCTTATAAACGTTCATTAATAACAAAATTACTACCTTTTACCTGTTTTTCTATATCCTAATAAACCCGAGTCACCGAAGTCACTCCCGTTTGCCCCTTCAAACGTTTGACAATCGATTTCAATTTTGACGTATTTCTAACAATAATACTAATTCTACCTTCATAAAATCCATCATCAGCAGACATGGTAATCGACCTCATATTCACGCCCAACTCATTGGTGATCACGTTCGTCAAGTTTTGAACAACGCCAATTTCATCAACACCAATTATCTTTAGTTCTGTAATAAAAGAAGAATTTTCTTCTCCTACCCATTCCGCTTTCATGATACGATAACCATAGGTTGCCATCAAATTCGTTGCATTAGGGCAAGTCATTCGGTGTATCTTTACACCTGCGCCTGCGCTTACATAAGCAAAAATATTATCGCCCTGAACGGGATTACAACAACTAGCTAAGGTGTAGCTAAACTTATCCGCACTTTCGTCATTAATCATCAATTTGGGCTGAATAGTTGACGAACGACGTGTTTTAGGAATACTAATAACAGGACGATTAAGCTTTTCTTCTACCTTTTTAATCTCAAAAAGCATCCCATTTTCTACCTTAAATTCCTTTAAGTTATTCAGCCAATTTTTATCTAATGAGATTTTATAATACAATTCTACGAAAGAAGGTAAATTGAATTTTTTGGCCAAAATAGCCAAATTATCATCATCCCATTTCGCGCCCAAACTCTTAAATTTTCGCATCAAAGTTTCCTTACCAATTTCGCCTGCTTGACGTTTTTCTTCCTTCATTGCAGAACGAATACGATTTTTGGCGCGTGTCGTAATCACCATTCCTAACCACGACTCACTCGGCTTTTGATTAGACGAAATATTAATGCTTATTTTATCACCATTTGATAGTTTATAACTTAATGGCACAAGTCGCCCATTCACTTTTGCAGAAGCACATCGATAACCGATTTCCGAATGAATATCAAAAGCAAAATCAAGAGGTGTAGCTCCTTTCGGTAAGATTTTCATATCACCTTTGGGCGTATAAACGTATATTTCTTCTGAAAACAAATTGGCTTTGAAATCAGCAATAAACTCTAGTGCATCATCACTCGGGTTGTCCAAAATTTCGCGCATACTATTAATCCAATGGTCAAACACATTTTCAGAATACATATTTTTGTACTTCCAATGCGCTGCAAAGCCTTTTTCTGCAATCTCGTCCATTCGTTCCGTTCGAATTTGAACCTCAACGAAGCGACCATTCAACCCAACAACCGTAGTATGTAGAGACTCGTAACCATTAGATTTTGGTGTAGAAACCCAATCCTTTAGTCGCTCAGGAATAGGCTTATGAATATCGGATATAATAGAATAAACCAACCAACAAGCTCGTTTTTCCATTTTTTGCTCTACATCCAAAATAATCCGAACCGCAAACAAATCATAAATCTGCTCAAAAGGGACTTTCTTCGTTTGGATCTTATTCCAAATAGAAGAAATCGACTTTGGTCGCCCCATGATGCGATATTTAAGCCCCAATTCGTCCATTTCTTCCTTAATCGGAGCAATAAATTCATCTATATAAAAATTGCGCTGCTTTTTGGTATCAATCAGCTTATTCGCAATCATTTTATAATTCTCATAATCGGTAATTTTCATCACCATATCCTGAAACTCCGTTTTCATATTATACAACCCTAAGCGATGTGCTAGCGGAGCATAAATAAAAGCGGTTTCGGAAGCAATTCTGATTTGTTTGTGCTTTGGCATTGCACCAAGTGTTCGCATATTATGCAATCGGTCAGCCATTTTGACCAATACGACTCGAACATCTTTGGTCAGCGTTTGAAGGATTTTTTTGAAATTTTCTGCCTGAGGGCTTTTTATATCAAAAGCCTTTTCTAACTTCGTCAAACCATCGACAATCATTTCGATTTTCTCACCAAAAATACTTCTAATATCCTCCAAAGTCGTAGTTGTATCTTCTACCGTATCGTGCAAAAGCGCACTAATAACCGCCGTAGGACCAAGTCCGATTTCTTCGACACAGATTCTAGCAACTTCTATCGGATGAAGAATATAAGGCTCGCCTGACTTACGCCGTTGCTTTTGGTGTGCCTCAACTGCCAGCTCAAACGCCATTCGGATATTCTTTCTGTCTTCATCATTTTTGACATTAACAAGTTGAAGTAACTTTTTATATTCGTGCTGGATTTGCTTTATATCTTCTTCGGTATATTTGACAATTGCTGCTTCCATGTTTTATTTTTTTGAGAAAAAATGAATTTTCTATACCAAAATTGCGTTGAATTTTTATAGAAAACACATAACTAAATTAGAGTTGGTAATTAATAGATTTCTATTTTTCATAATAGCAGCGATGTGTTTTAGAAAAATGGAACTTTCTTTATTTAAAATAGTGTTGCTTCTATTATAAAGATAGATTTTTTCTATTTTTTTTTCAGAAAAATACGTTTTTTTTTTTTTTTTATAAAAAGGGTGTATATTTGCAGCCGCAAGAAGAAATAAGGGAATAGTTTTTCTCTTTTTTTTTAAAATTAATTCTCCCTAATATTTAGCAAGAAGTGCTAAGTAAATTATTCAAAGGAATATTAAACATTGCAAGCGGGTGTGGTGAAATTGGTAGACACGCTAGACTTAGGATCTAGTGCCGCAAGGTGTGGGGGTTCGAGTCCCTTCACCCGCACATATTTTTTGCAATTAAAATAATCAGAGTTCAACTTAATCCTTCATTTTTCTCGCCTTTTAATTTAATAGTTTTCATTTTCGTTTTTAAGAATTTCAGTACAACACTTTATCATAATACTTCCTTGTATTACATGATAAGCATTTGTATTGAAGTGTTTTCGATGTTAATGCTTTTGTAAAAGCATTTTCACCATAAAAAAATGGTATTTTATTTTAATAAAAAAACGAAAACGAGTCACCAATAATAATCTTATAAGAGATGCCAGTTGTAGAAAGACAGGATTTAGACCAGTTAAATGCTATATTAAGCGTAAAGGTAGAACGTGCGGATTACGCAAAAGATGTTAAGGCTCAGATGAAAGAAGCACAGAAAAAAGCTAATATGAAAGGCTTTCGCGCTGGAAAAGCTCCTCTTTCTATTGTTGAGAAAATGTATGGAAAAAGCATCGTTTTTGACGCTGTGAACAAAGTAGTTAATCAGGAACTGAATGATTATTTGGATGCTATCAGCGAAACTAAAAACATCTTAGGGCAGCCTTTACCAATAGCTGACGATGAGGCAAATTTTGACTTCCGACCTAAAAAAGCAAATGACTATACTTTTAGATTTAAATTAGGATTTGCTCCAGAATTTGAATTAAAAGGATACGATAAAGAAGCTAAATTTACTAGTTATAATATTGATGTTACAGAGGAAGCTCTTGACAAAGAAGTTGAAAATCTTAAAAATCAATTTGGTGAAAGAACCAATCCAACAGAGGATATTCAAGCCAAAGATGTGCTTAAGTTGAATTTGAAAGAACTAGATGGTGAAGCTATCAAAGAAGGTGGTATCGAGAATACAACTTCTGTAGCTGTTGATTTATTAGCAGAAGAACTTCAAGCGAATGTATTGACAATGAAAGCAGGTGCTTCTTTTAATGTCAATATCAAAGACTTGGACAGTAAAATGGATCAAGCAAAAGCTGGTACTTTATTATTGGGATTAGAAGATAATTCTGCTCCTTATGGTGAAAACTATGTAGCAACTATCGAAGAAGTTACTAGACAAGAAACTTCTGAAATTAATGATGAATTCATTGCAAAAGCATTTCCTGGCAACGAAGATATTAAGACCGTAGAAGACATTAGAGCCTACATGAAAGGCGATATTGTTAAATATTATACTGACCAAGCTGATAAGTTGTTGTTTGCTCAAATGCAACGCGACTTATTAGAGAAGAATGAATTTGATTTGCCAGATGCTTTCTTGAAAGAATGGATTGTAGCTAGTGATGAAAACGCAACTGTTGAATCAGCAGAAGCACAATATCCTTCATTCAAGCAAGGTTTGAAGTGGTCGCACATTCAATCTAAAATCGCTGATAAATCAGGCGTTAAAGTAGAAGAGAATGAAGTAGAAAATGCTATTCGTGAAGAAATTAGCAATTATTTCGCTTCAAGTGGCTTAGGTGCATTCGGTGATAACTCTATGATGGATGGTATGGTAGAGAAGTTCATGAAAGACCGCGAACACGTCAATCGTACTGCTGAACGTATT
Source organism: uncultured Saprospiraceae bacterium (assembly GCA_937127195.1). Taxonomy (GTDB): domain Bacteria; phylum Bacteroidota; class Bacteroidia; order Chitinophagales; family Saprospiraceae; genus CAKZLL01. The sequence continues at coordinate 6,178 of CAKZLT010000598.1, read as the reverse complement.
ATCAATGACAAAATATTAGTTGCTGCAAAAGAAGAAGTAACTTTAGAAATGGTTGATGTAAATCAAGAAGAGTTCAACGATATTATCAAAAAATACAATGAAGAATTCGCTCAAAGCAACAAAAGCGCTGATGAAGAATTAACTGAAACAGTTGAGGAATTGGTTGAAGATGCAGTTGTTGAAGAAGCTACTGAAGAGTAATTTGAATATAAATTATCTTTAAAAATAAGGTTGATGCAAATGCGTCAACCTTATTTTTTTTGACTTTAAAACAAAAAACATATTATTTTTTTTACAATATTATTGTTTTTGACGCTCAAAATGTTACTTTCGCTGAATGTTATTGTCTTTAAATTACTGAAATATCTTAATTACTTAAATTTAAATTTTTAAAAAAATGCCTGAAATAGATTGGGAATCGTATGCAAAACAACTACAAGATTGGTCTCCAAAGTTACTTGGAGCAATCCTTATTATTATTATCGGCTTTTGGATTGTAGGAAACGTCGTGAAAATCCTAACCAAAGCGATGGAACGCGCAAAACTGGATGAGTCACTTCGCCCTTTTTTAGGTTCTTTAGCTAGTGTTTTATTAAAAGTCATGGTATTAATTGCTGCGGCAGGTATCGTTGGAATCGAAACGACTTCTTTCGTTGCAATATTAGCTTCTGCTGGTTTGGCAATTGGTTTGGCATTACAAGGAAGTTTGCAAAACTTTGCAAGTGGTGTAATGGTTTTATTTTTCAAGCCTTACAAAGTAGGTGATTTAGTAAAGTTAGATGGTCATGTTGGTCATGTATTAGAAATTCAGATTTTTAATACTATTATTATGACACCAGACAATCGTAAGATTATTATTCCTAATGCAACTGCAACAAGTGGTTCTATCGAGAATATTTCTGGTCCAGGTAAAATCCGTGTAGAAATGGTATTTGGTATTGCTTATGGTGCTAGTATTGACCAAGCACGTCAGGTTATTCAAGCGGTTTCTGATGCTAATGATAAAATTATGACTGACCCAGGAACTGATATTTTTGTCAATGAACACGCAGCTAGTTCTGTCAACTTAGCAGTTCGTCCGTGGTGTCATCCTGATCACTATTGGGATGTTTATTTTTATATGCACGAAGAATTGAAAAAGGCATTTGATAGAGAAGATATTGGAATTCCTTATGCTACTTATGATATTAATATCATTAAAGACTAAAGTTAATTAGTGAGATTTAATATTAAAAAACGTGTGTTTCTAAATGTAGAAACACACGTTTTTTTTTATAAAAAAGTCGCTCTAATTTTTTTTGAGCCAATAATTACAACTTACTTCTCATCTATTTAAAATAATTTAACCTACCAAACAATCTTATAAATGTGCCTTGAATCGTTTTAAAGGGGGTTTTTTAGAAAGAGTTACTCTTTTTTTATAAAAATAATAATAAAAATAAAAAGTGCCTGTAACTTTCCGCGAAAGCAAGGCGTTCTACAATCGAAATCAAATCATATTTTAATAATCTACTAACTAAAAGGTATAGATGGTATAAAATTTTACATTAAATTTTTTTTTACTAATCATCATTATTCAATAAGTGTTTTTGCAATCAAAAACGCTTCACTGAAAATAGTCTAGCCACTAATTAAATGACGCGAAAAGAATACAATAAGTGCGTTGATTTATATTCTGATAGAGTGTATCGTTTCATAATTAAAAATATGAAACATCACGAAGACGCCCAGGATGTCGTTCAGAATGCCTTCGAGAAGCTTTGGCTCAATAGAGAGAAAGTTTTTTTCGAAAAGGCTAGGTCTTACCTTTTTACAGTAGCTTACCGTAATATGATTGATATTATCCGAAAAGTCAAAAGGATAGATTGGGTCGAAAGTGTCCCAGAACAGATACAAAAATCAAAATCTAAAACGTTTGAATTGAGAGATTCAATCAACTTGGGTTTGTCACAATTGACAGATACTCAAAAATCTGTTATTCTTTTAAGAGACTATGAAGGATATTCTTACAAAGAAATTGCTAAAATAACGGGTCTTACTGAAGCACAAGTTAAGGTATATATTTACCGTGCAAGGAAGAAGTTACAGCAAATATTAGTCAGCGTAGAAAAAGCTATATGAAAATAAATAAACTCAATTACGAAGTTTATGCAATAGATTATATAGATGGAACTTTGCCACAAGATTTGGAGGCAGAGATGGAGACTTTCTTAAATATGCATCCAAACATTGCTAAAGATATTGCAATGATGGGCGAAATGCAGTTAGTTCCTGATACTTCTATAAAATTTACTGCTAAAAACGACTTGAAAAAGCCGATGAGCTTCTCTATACTCAATTACATGAACTGGATTGTTCCAGTGAGTTTGAGTCTAGCTTTTATGGCGGCTTATCCAAGTATTAGAACGCTTTGGCATAATGATAAAGCAGCATCTACTGTTATAGAAAATCAAAAAAATAGGCAAATTAAACCAGTTTCGAGACCAATTTCTTCGGTTGATATTTCTGAGCAGTCAAATGAAACTAATGCAGAATTAACTGTAAATGAAGTAATACAATATAATAAGACAAACAAATTATCTTCTAATACCAAAAAGGTTGTCTCAAATAATTCAAATAATTCAATTGATGAAACTTTTAATACGATTATTTTAGAAACTGAAAAAAAACCTGCTATATCAAAAGCAATGAATTCAAGTTTATTAGCTGATAATGAAAGAATTATAGCTAAAAATGATATAGAGAAAAGCATTATTGATTTTGGTAATAGAGCTATTTTAAAAGAAGAAGTTAAATCAGAACAGCTTGACTTTTTGAGTGCGTATCCTAATAGTCTGAATGCAGATTATACTTTAGATACTAAAAAAATAGATAAGTTATTAACTAGAAAAAAAGGATTTTTACCTTATATGGCATTTACTATTGTTCCTTTGAACATAGGAAATGACTTAGCGAAAACGACAACTATAACTCCAGAAAACCAATTGGTTAGAAATATACCTGTGGCAAATGATAATGAAATTATTATCAGTAACCCTAAAAGTTTTGGAGTTGAAATGGATATTCATTTATCAGAATTATTCAAAGTAGGTACAGGTTTTATGGTAACGAATCGTAATATTTTGTACTCTACATCGAATGGCAATACCAATACGGATTTAGGTATTCAATATCGCACTTATTCTGTTCCTTTTATGGGAGCTTTGAAAATGCCTTTGGGTTCATCAGGCTTAAATACGCTTAATATCAAAGGTGGCGCAGTTGTGAATTGGATGGGAGAAATGAACTATCAGGCTAACCATACAGGAAGCCTTGATTTGGAAAAAAATAATACCGCTAGTTTGTTTAATACTACGGATTTGACCAGTCAGTTAATCACAACCAATGATGAATTAACTTTCGTTCCATCGCTTCAATTTGGTTTGGAATATACCAGACAATTAGGAATCGGGCAAGTTAGTTTTGCCTTAGACTATAACAGACAAATGAGTAATATCAGCACGATTAATGTTTGGGATTATGATATTGACACACAATTCCGTACTAATCAAGCCCTTTACAACATGAGATATGAATCAGTAACAGCAAGCGTAAAATATACTTTACCATATCGCTGGTATCTGAAAAGAAAATAACGTTCGGTTTTAATAGCGAGCATAATTTTGAAGCAATCATTAATGCCAATCCGCTTTTCGGGTTGGCTTTTTTTTGTTTAAAATCTTCTCCTGCTCCTTCTTCTATAAAAAGGGTGTTGAATAGTTATAAAAAAAGCCTTAAAAGTTATCGAAACTTTTAAGGCTTTGCAAATTTCTAGCTGAAGTATTTAACCTGAATAAATCAAACCAATACGGTTTAAGAATTAAAACATATTCACCAGCAGATTTTTTACACAGACAAACTTTTAAGGCTTTTTTTAGTGAATGAGGAAAAGTAATCCTGTATTCTAACTCGTCTTTTCTTCACTTATTTTAAAAAAAAATCACTTTTACAAAGCCTATTGCCCTACAAAAAATACAGCATTTCCAAATAATAGCTTACCACTATGCCAAAATCCTCTAAAAATAGGAGAGTCTGGAAAATAAACGATTGTCCCATTTCCGTAGTTTTCAACAGCTAAAGCAGCCGAATTTTTTAAATCTTGTTTTAAGTCAGCTCCAACAAAACCACTAATATGACTATCGTCTTTAAATGTTCCAACCGTCCAGCCATTACTTGCCAATGATTCAAAAACAGTACTAGAACGCTTCATAATATGAACAGAATTCCCAAATCCAAAACCTAAAGGATGTGTGTTATCTAAATGTATTTTATAAATACTTCCAGCTACTAGTCTAGAGGCACTAGCCCTATCTCTTTCACCATATTTTATATTTTTTTTATTCTTAGAGATGATATTAGTACTTTTTTTGTTATTAAAAACTGTATTAGGATGCCTTGCTAGAATGCTCGTAGCCCTATCTAGAGCGATTATTTTACCGCCATTTTGAGCAAATTCAAGCAGTTTTTTAGAAAATTTCCCATAATTTCCCGAAGGCATAACAACAATATCATATTGAGATAAGTTAATTTCATTGAGGTAAGAAGTGTGAAGAGTTGTGATTGGATAATCAATAACTTCCTCAAAATAATACCAAACTTCACCGTAAGCAGTCGGAGAAACCCCATCGCCTCCAATGATTGCTACCTTAGGAGCTTTAATGTATTTCATATAATCCGAGCCTATATCAGAACCAGAAAGAACGATTCCTGTATTTAAGAAATCAATTGATTTCTTATTTTTATTTGTAATCTGAATAACTTCTCTATCAAAATCTTCATATCTCCCTTGATTATCTCCTTTCGTAATCAATAAACTCCCTCTAGCGTATTTTTTTTCGCCAACTTTAAATGGTTTTTCTGAAAATCGTACAACAAGTTTTTTTTGTAATAATTGGCTTAATATTTCGACATCGACCACATCTTTATATTCAATTGCAATCGCATAAGGTGTTGACTTTGGCAATTCAGTAGGACTAAAATCATTAGATTGTCGAAAAAGGTTATTAGGAATATCTTCTTCAACCGCGTAAGTTTCTAACTCATATATATATGGTATAGCCCATGCAGTTAAGTCATAAGTTAAAGAATCTTCCACCATAGTTTGTGGCTCAAATAATACTTTTACAAACCTAGATAATGGTTGTTTTAGTCTAACAACAATATCTTGCTTCTCTATCTTAAATTTTTGAACTTTATTTTTTAAAAAATTAAACCCATTTTGCGAAATTTCGCTAATTTTTGGACTTCCATATTGAACTTTTTGCTGTTCAAGAAGAGTCAAAAGTGCAGAAATTTTAGATTTTTCGTTAGAATATTTAATTATATAAGATTTATATTGGTCATTTATTGTTTCATCAAAATATTTTTCAAACTCAAGTATCAATTTTTCTCTATTACTAAAAGCAGCTTGAATTGAAGAGATACTTGTAGTAAAATGATGATCTAAGCGGTCTCTTAAATCAAGATAATTACCTGTTTTTTGTTGTACAGAAATGCCTGCTCTACCAGAACCTCCTTGCTCATAAGTGAAGCCAATTGCTCCATTAAAAGTTGGCCAAGTATCACCATAACTAGGGTATAATAAATCGTAAGATTCATTTGTAAAATAAAGCCAACCATTTTTGTCGAAGTATTTTGCATTATTTTTGCCAACTGTGTGTTGAAAATCACGCTGCCATTCTGTAATTACTTCATGAAAGGGAGTTGCTGCGGGAGCAAAAAAATAAGATGAATTATGCCCCATTTCATGTAAATCAACATGAATATGTGGCATCCATTTATGATATAATTTAATTCTACTACTGCTTTCTACCTGCGTTTGCCACGCCCAATCTCTATTCAAATCAAACAAATAGTGATTAAAACGCCCTCCAGGCCATGGTTGATGATGTTCTATACTATTCTGATTAGAATTAGGTTGCTTGTTAGCTATCTGATTATACCAATTAGCATATCTATCTCGACCATCTGGGTTTTCACATGGATCAATAATGACGATAGTTTCTTTTAGCCACTCCTGAGCTTTTTTATTTGTAATTAGATGATGAATTGTTTTTAATGCAGCTTCTGTTCCTGCAGCTTCATCACCATGAAAACGGGCAACAATTTCACGCGCCAACTCAATTTTTACATCACGTGG
>CAKZLT010000597.1 GCA_937127195.1 uncultured Saprospiraceae bacterium | reverse complement strand
ATACTAGTCTTTATTCAACAATATTTTAAATGCTTTCAAAGCATTTCCTTTCTCTATAGTTTCCGTTGCTTCGGCTATACAGTCTTCGATTAACTTCTCGGGGCAAATACAATGAATTGCCAAACCTGCATTCGCAGAGACGGCATCAACTTGCGCTGTTGTTCCTGTTCCTTCTAATATATTAGTGAATATTTTAGCGGCTTCGCCAACCGTTTCTCCGCCATAAAGTAATTCTGGCGTTAGTTTTTTCTTACCCAATTGAGCTGGAGAAAGTACTTTTTCCCAATTATTGGTTTTGATTTTGACGTTACCAGTAAGCGATATTTCATCATAACCATCCAAAGCATGCACAATCGCGTATTGCTTATCCGTTTGTTGAAAAATGTATTGATACAAACGCGCTAACTCTAAGTTAAAAACGCCCACCATTTGATACTTCGGAAAACTAGGATTTACCATTGGACCGAGCATATTAAAAAAGGTTTTCACTCCTAATTGCCTTCTAATTGGACCAACTGCTTTCATTGCAGGGTGAAATAATGGCGCGTGCAAAAAGCATAAATTCGATTTTTCTAACTGCCTTTTTAGAGAATCGTTATTATTTGTAAACTCATAACCTAATGCTTCCAAAACGTTAGAAGAACCACTTTTAGATGATACGCCATAGTTACCATGTTTAGCTACTTTGTAACCAGCACCAGCCACTACAAAAGAAGAAATCGTCGAAATATTGAAGGTGTTTTTACCATCGCCTCCTGTTCCACATAGGTCAATCGTCGGAACACCATCCAAATCAATACGTTGGCAAAGTTCTAGTAACGCATCTCGAAAACCATTCAATTCATCCACTGAAATCGCTCGCATCAAATAAACTGTGATAAATGCAGCAATTTCAGATTCATTGTAAACCTGATTAGAAATATTAACCAAAATCTCTTTGGCTTCTATTCTTGTCAGTTTTTTGTGTTCAAATAATCTTGTTAATATTTTTTTCATTTTAGTTTTTGTTGTTACTTGCTAAAAAGTTTGCTAAAATTTGCTTCCCATCTTTTGTCATAATCGACTCTGGATGAAACTGTAAACCTTTTACATGATATTTTTTATGTGAAAGTGCTTGAATTTCGCCATCCTCATCATAAGCCAAAACATTCAATTCGGCTGGCATTGTTTCTTTATCTACCACCCAAGAATGATAGCGACCAACTTCGATTGTAGTATCCATTTTTTCAAAAAGAACATCTTTTTCTACAATAGAAATCGGTGTTTTAATTCCATGAAATACCTTTGGAAGATTTTTCAATTTTGCTCCAAAAGCTTCTGCAATCGCTTGATGACCAAGACAAATACCCAGTATTTTTTTGGTTGCGGCATACTGTTGAATTAGCTGTGGCATAATTCCAGCATTAGCAGGCAATCCTGGTCCTGGAGATAAAATAATCGTATCATATTCTGCAACTTCTGACAAATCAATTTCATCATTACGGCGAACGGTTACTTCTTCATCAAGGATTTCTTCAATATATTGAACCAAATTATAGGTAAATGAATCGTAGTTATCTATTACTAATATTTTCATTGATTTTTATTTTATTGCTTCTGTACCGTCGAATTTATTCGACGTTTTTAACTATTCTCCCTTTTTAACTCGTCGAATAAATTCGACGGTACTATAAATTCTCTGCCTTAATTAAGGCTTGTTTCAATGCGCCTAATTTATTATTGATTTCTTGCAATTCGCTTTCTTCGTCACTACTTACAACAATTCCTGCGCCTGCTTGCGAATACAAAACATTGTCTTTACTCAAAAATGAGCGAATAACAATCGCTTGATTAAGGTTTCCATTAAAATTGATAAAACCAATTGCACCGCCATAATAGCCTCGAAGTTGATTTTCGTATTGATGTATCAGTTCTAAGGCTTTATATTTGGGTGCTCCCGAAAGCGTTCCCGCAGGAAATGTATCTCCAAAAATCTCAATTGAGTTGGTATCTTTATCCAAATCTCCAACAACTTTGGAAACCAAATGAATGACATGACTAAAGTATTGAACCTCTTTTAGTATCTTGGTATGGACGTTTTTGGTATGTCGACTGAGGTCATTTCGAGCCAAATCGACTAACATGATATGTTCCGCATTTTCTTTTGGGTCGTTGAGTAAAGCTTTGGCTTGTTCTGCGTCTTGCTTGTCATTTCCTGTGCGTCGGTAAGTTCCTGCAATCGGATTAATGCTTGCCGTTCCTTTTTCGATAACTAACTGAGCTTCTGGAGATGAGCCAAATATTTTGTAGCTTCCATAATCAAAATAAAATAAGTAAGGAGAAGGATTTATTGACCTCAAAATTCGATAGACATTTAGTTCATCACCTTTGAATCCTTGCGAAAATTGACGTGAAAACACAATTTGAAATACATCTCCAACTTGGCAATGATGTTTTCCAATAGTCACTAATTTTTTAAATTCCTCGTCAGTTAAATTACTCCCTTCATTTCCTTTCAATTCAAAACTATAAGTTCCGAAGTTTTGAGCGTTCATTAAGGTGATTACCTTTTTAATTTGAGAACTTTCTCCTTCTGCCAAATTTTCAATAATGTATAACTCATCTTTATAATGATTAATGACTATCAAAAAGCGATATAATTGATAATTAATATCTGGTATGTCATGGACTTTCTTGTTTTTATCAAATTTTAAAGTATCAAAATACTGAACCGCTTCAAAAGAAGTATGTCCTAAAAAGCCATTAATAATAGGTGTTTCGGTTGTATTCTCAACTTCAAAAGACTGGATAAACCCATTTAATTCTCCTTTAATTGCTTTAGGATTAGTAATTTTCTCTTCGATGATTTCACCTGTTGGATAGGTTCTAATCATCATCCCATTTTGAGCTTTAAAACCTGCAATCGGCTCTAAACCAATGATAGAAGCACTATTTTCTCGGCTTCTTGAATCATTACTTTCTAGCAAAACGGGGTTATTAAATTGGTCACGCACCTTCATATAAAGGCTTACAGGCGTAATTGTATCTGCCAAGTGCGTTGATACAATCGTTTTAATTTTTGTTGATATTCCAGTGATTACAGACATTTAGTATTTTTTTAGAACAGAGACTAAAAGACCGCGCTATGCGCTAAGAGAAAAGAGACTCTTTTGTTAATAGTCTTTTAAATTATCTATTCAATCTTTTTAGTAACGCTAAACAGTATTTAAAAATCTTTTTCAATAAGACATAAAAAAGCGGCTTACCGAGTGAACTCGATAAGCCGCTTTTCTTAAATTTTGTATTTTACATGATACAAACAAAAGGCTCGTCATTTCACTCGTTTGAGAAAAATGAATGCCACCAACCATTATTTGTGTAAGATAAATACATATATTTTTATTTTATAAAATGCTTTCCCGCATTTGTTATGCAAAGTAGTTATTATTTTTTCAAAGATGCAAGTATTTTTTACGATTTTTATAAAAAAATAAGGTTTTTAATAAAAAATACTAATCTTAAAATTTGAAACCATACAAAATATAAACAGCAAGTCAGAGACCTGTCTGCCGTTGTCAACAGGCAG
>CAKZLT010000596.1 GCA_937127195.1 uncultured Saprospiraceae bacterium | reverse complement strand
GGCTTTCATAGAGTAAATATTCTAAATGTTTAATGATAAAATCGCTTTTGTTTTCACCATTGAATGTTAATTGATGAATGATATTTATATAATAATTGTAAGCGACAATCACTAAAACCATCGAAATGTAGATTGCGAAAAGCTTCACTGCATCCAAAAAATTACTAGGTAGCATATTTTTATCTACCAAGAAATTCACAGCTACTATAATGAGCATGAAAATCATATTGGTAATAAATGCTCTTTTGAACATTTCACGATAGTAGTTTTTTATAATTGCTTTCATCGGTTGTTTTTTTGTACCGTCAAATTTATTCGACGTTGTAATTATTTGGAGGCTATTAAATTCATTTAAGGAAGTAACCTCGTCGAATGAATTCGACGGTACTTAACCCAAAAACTCTCTCAATATCTTCTTATCATCAAAATCATGTTTTACTCCTTTTATTTCTTGGTACTTTTCGTGCCCTTTTCCAGCGACTAAGATAATATCTTCGGGCTGTGCGAGTTTGCAAGCTACTTTTATAGCTTCTTTTCTATTGATAATAGTAATAGATTTTTGGGTAGCATAAGGCGGAATGCCTGCTTCCATATCTTGTAAAATAGCTTCTGGTTCTTCAGAACGAGGATTGTCTGAGGTCAGAATGACTTGATGACTGTAATCACAAGCCACTTTAGCCATTAAGGGGCGTTTCTTTTTATCTCTATCACCGCCACAACCAACTACGGTAATGACTTTAGTATTACCACTTTTGAGTTTATCTATAGTGGAAAGTACTTTTTCGAGTGCATCAGGTGTGTGCGCATAATCTACAATTGCCGTGATTTTTTGGTCTTTTGATAGGACGTAGTCAAAGCGACCTTCGGCAGATTTGAGTTTACTCAGTGATTGTAATACTTCGAATTTATCTTGTTCGAGCAATACCGCCACTGAGTAAACTGATAACAAATTATAAGCATTAAATTGACCAATAAGCCTTGCGAAAAGCTCCTGTTTGTCCAATTCTAAATATAAACCAGAGAGACTATTTTCAATGATTTTTGCTTTAAAATCGGCAGGGCGACGCAAACCGTAGGTCAATTTTCGTGCTTTTGTGTTCTGCAACATGACTAGACCATTTCGGTCGTCGATGTTGGTCAATGCAAAAGCGGAAGATTCCAAAATGTCAAAGAACATTTTTTTGGCTTTTATATAAGCCTTAAACGTTTTATGATAATCCAAATGGTCATGCGAAATATTCGTAAAAAGACCACCTGTGAACGTTAATCCTGTGATTCTGTGTTGCTGTATAGCATGAGAACTGACTTCCATGAAGGCATATTCACAACCAGAATCAACCATTTCTTCAATTAGCGCGTTAATTTGAACGGCATCAGGTGTCGTGTATGTTGAAGGAATAACTTGCCCAGCAATGATGTTTTCAACTGTAGAAAGTAAACCAACTTTATATCCCAAATCCGAAAATAAACGATACAAAAGCGTTACAGTTGTCGTTTTTCCGTTCGTTCCTGTTACTCCAATTAGTTTGAGTTTGGTTGATGGGTGCTCGTAAAAATTACTTGCCATCTGTCCCAAAGCTGCTGCGCTGTCGCTTACTTGAATGTAAGTAACGGTTTCGTTGAGCGTTTCAGGTAATGTCTCACAGACAATCATGTCGCTACCTTTCTGGATAGCAGACTCTAAAAAATCATGTCCATCAACCTGAGTACCTCGAACCGCGACGAACAAACTACCTGTTTTCGCTTTTCTTGAATCAAAAATAATTTCGGAAACTGACTTTTCAGTATTCCCATTTATATTTACGGTAGCTACATTTTTTAAAATATCTTCTAGTCGCTTCACTGAATTCTCATTGCGCTATTTCTTTTTGTGACTGGTGATTATTTTTTCAGTGATTAGTGATTGGTGATTGGTGATTAGTTCTTTTATTTGTCGCCAATAACAGCACCAAATCACCAATCACTAATCACCAATCACTAAAGACCAGTCACCAAACTTTCAAAATAGACACAGAGACAAAAAGAGTAGCTATTTTAAACTAATCGTTATCACTCGTTTGCCAGACGTGCTTGCAAAAGCGGGAACGGATTGACTTCTAACCGTTCCTATGCCTGTTACTTTTACTTTCAAACCTACTTTCTCCAATTGATATACTGCATCTCTCAATTTCATACCAACGACATTTGGTACTATTCCGCGTTCCATTCCTTTTCGGGGTTGGAATTTGAGTGCTGTTGAGTCTGCATTCACAACTGTCCATGGCGTAGATTGAGCCAAATCTTTGTGTTGTATTTCAAAAAATGACAAAGCATTTGTAAAATCATCTTTATAACCGATATTGAAATCGGGTAATTTATTGCTTGCAAAAGCAATTTTTTCGTTTCCTTGTGGATTGCTTGGTAAATGCAAATCTATTTTAGAAGCATAACATCTATCAGCAATTTCTTTAAATACAGGTGCTGCTACTTCACTTCCGTAAAATCCGTTGATTTTAGGGTCATTAATAACTACAATACAACTATATGCAGGATGAGCAGCAGGGAAATCTCCTGCACACGCAGCCTGATATTGTGGTTTGCTACCTGGTTTTCTTTTACGAGAATGAATTTGAGCCGTTCCTGTTTTTCCTGCAATACTATAGTTTGGCGGATTAATGCTTTTGGCAGTTCCGCGCTTAACTACGCCTTCCAAAAGTGATTGTACTTGCTTGATAGTTTCATAAGAAGCTATTTTTTTGTTGAGTACTTTTGGTGTTATTTCTTCATAAGTTTTGCCGTAATCTTGTAATTTACTCACCAAATAAGGTTGCATCATTACACCATTATTAGCAACAGCATTATAAAAATTGAGCATCTGAAGCGGTGTCAATTGTACTTCATACCCAGTAGCCATCCATGGTAAGGTTGTTCCTGACCAAGTGCTACTATATGCTTCTTTGATATAGGCATTTCCTTCGCCTTCTATTTCAATACCTGTTTGTTTATCTAATCCCATTTGTTGGAGTCTAGCAATGAATTTGTCGCCTTTTTTGGTCAAATTATAGTTTTCGTTGACCATTTTGGCAATTGCTACATTCGACGAAATCTCAAAAGCTTTGCGAACTGTTGCACTATCTAGCTGATGAAAAGAAGCATCAACCATTGTTTCTTCATAGAATTCAGTTTTACCCATTTCGAGGCTAACCGTATCGTTTAGAGTGACTAGATTATCTTCTAAAAGTGCCATAATAGCAGCTAATTTGAAAGTTGAGCCAGGTTCGGTACTTTCACCGACGGCATAATTATAATTTTCCCAAAAATTGCCATCTTTGGTTTTCCCAATATTGGCAATGGCGCGAATTGCACCTGTTTTTACTTCCATTACTACGGCGCAACCGTGGTCGGCATCGTGTTTTTTTAAGGCTCTCAAAAGGGCATTTCCTGCTACGTCTTGAATATTTACATCAATAGTTGTTACTATATCATGACCATTTTCAGGTTCAATTGCGCTTACATCCGAAAGCGGAATCCAAACATTTCCTGGAATACGCTGCATATATTGAAAACCTTGTTCTCCTTTCAAAACATCATCAAATGCACCTTCTAGTCCAACAGGGTTAGCATTTTCGCGGACATAACCGACGGTTCTGTGTGCTAACATTCGGAAAGGTCGCTGACGTTTGCTCATTCTTTCGACGATGAAGCCACCTTTGTAGCGTCCTTTTTTGAATAATGGAAAACGTTTCATTAATTCTAAATCCTGAAACGTAATATTTTTAGCTATTAATAAATAACGATTGTTGTTTTCTCTTGCCAGTTGAAGTCTATCTAAATAGCCCCCATAAGTGTATTTGCTGTTCGTCATATTGGCTAAAGAACGTGCTAATGTATCAACATAGGTATAAAAAGTATCTTTGGTTAATCCTGTTGCTTTGGTATCCATATATACTTTGAAATATGGAAGTGAGGTAGCTAAAAGACTACCATCTTCGGCAATAATATTACCTCTATCTGCCATTACAGGACGATAATCAACATAAAGACTATCTGCCATCGCCATCAATTCTTCTGTCTCCTGAGTCTGAATCAATATCGCTCTTCCGAATATAAACATAGCAAAAACCACTACCAAGAACATGATAGTGTAAATCCGCCAGAGTAATTCGTTTTTAATATCCATTTCAATTGTTAATGAGTAGAAATTGATTTTGTATGACAACCAAACCTTATAGGTTTTTAAAACCTATAAGGTTTAAAGTTATAGGAGAAAACTATTTTTAAATTAATATTCTCCTTCTTTGACTACTATTTTAAATGGCTTATCTGTTAATTCGCGTAAGCCGACGTTATCTACCTTTTTGGCTACTTCTGATTGCATACTACTTTGCATCAGTGCCGACTTTAGGCTCATGTATTCGTAATTCAGCTCTCTGACTTCTCTTTGTAAGCCTTGTATATCTCTCAAGTTGTGTTCTGCGTATCGAGAATTGGCAATATATACAGTAGCTAGAAATGCCAAAAAGAATACAAATGGTAGGTTTTCCATAACCAGAAAACTACCTGCTCTACCTGAAAGTATATCTTTAGCTGTTATCCTTCTTCGTTGAGACATTAGTTATTGTATTATTGGTTGTTGCTCTCGGCTAATATTGTCTTTTAATCGCTCTGCAATTCTCAATTTTGAGCTTCTTGCACGACTATTAATTTTTACTTCTTCGGCAGTTGCTTCGATAACGCCTTTATTGATGAGTTTGAAAGGTTTGTAAATCTTTCCAAAATCATCTTGAATCATTTTACCGTTTAATGTTCCTCTTTTAATGAAATTTTTCACGGGTCTATCTTCCAAAGAATGGTAAGACATAACGACCAATCGTCCGCCAATTTTTAAAGTATCTAATGTAGATTCTAAAAATTCATTGAGTGCTTCAATCTCTTCGTTTACTTCGATGCGAAGTGCTTGAAAGACTTGTGCCAAATACTTTGGTCGCTTGCCTCTGACAGCAGAACCGATTGTATTTACAAAATCATTAATTGTCTGAATAGGTCTCAAATCGCGTTCACTCACAATTAATTCTGCTAGTGTTCTGGCATTTTTAACTTCTCCATACATTCCAAAAATTCGCTGTAATTCTCCTGCTTCGTAAGTATTGACTATTTCTGCTGCCGTTTTGATGCCTTGCTGATTCATTCTCATGTCAAGGATAGCGTCAAAACGATACGAAAAGCCTCTTTCGGCTTCGTCTATCTGATGTGAAGAAATACCCAAATCGGCTAAAATTCCATCAACTTTTTTATAACCTTCTAAACGTAAGAAACGCTTTAAATATCTAAAGTTTTGAGGAACGAAAATTAATCGTTCGTCATCTAAAATATTGCCTTTTGCATCTTCATCTTGGTCAAAAGCGATTAATCTACCATTCTTTCCTAAGTGTTTTAGGATTTCGCGGGAATGACCGCCACCGCCAAAAGTAACATCAACATAAACGCCCTCAGGATTGATATTCAATCCTTCAATACATTCTTTTAACATTACTGGTATGTGATAACTGTCCATTTGTTGATTAAAATTTATTGACTAATTATTTTCTGATTCCTTGTTGCCCATGACTTGCATGGCCAATGAAGAGAAATCCTCTGGTTCTTCTCCAATGAAGTCATTGTATTGTTGAACTGACCAAATTTCTATTTTATTCAAATAAGCAAAAACGATAATATCCTTAGTTATTTTTGCATATTCTTGCAATTTTTTAGGGATTAAAATTCGTTCTGTACTATCTACATTGATTTTGCTTGCTCCACGAAAGAAGTATCTAATAAATCTTCTATTCTTTGGCTCATATGAATTGAGTTTTTCCAAATCAGCAGTAATCGTATCCCATTCTGATTTGGGATAGAGTACCAAACAAGGTTCAAATCCACAGTTCATGACAAAGCCGTCCTTCTCTAATCCATCAAATTGCTTGATTAGGTTAGAAGGTAGCTTCATGCGCCCTTTCGCGTCCATTTTACAGTCATATTCCCCTAAAAACTGCGGCATTTACTTGTTTTGCTGTTAAATTAATTTTTTGAAAAAGAGTTAATTTTTGGTGTGAAAATCTACAAAAATGAATTTTTAATAAAATTACAACTCAAAATTAAAAATTTTTACCACATTTTACCACTTTTTCCCACCTGCTAATACGTTTTTTTTTAAAAAAGTTTCCTTTTAAAAAAGTTTTTAATCAGTTGTAAACAAAACAGTTATAGATGAACCTAATTTTAATAAATCATTTTTATCAAAAGAATGAAGGATTAAAATTAGAAAAGTGCTACTAGTTCTTTGACTAGCAGCACTTTCCCAATTATACTATAAAACTAAACACTTACTTCACCACCACTTTTACTTTACCTATTAGTTGTTCATTTTCTCCGATCCAACTTATTCTATAAATACCTGCTGGCATTTCTTGAACGCCAATTTGGGTAATTCGCCCATAAGTTGTTGTAGAAAAAACGCTTTGACCTAACATATTATACATCGTTAATGTACCTTTTTCTGTCACATCATCTTCGATTTTGATAGTCAAAACATCCGATGCAGGATTAGGAAAGGCTGTAAGTGCTATCAAAATAGGCTCTTCATTTTCTATTTTCGCGCTTTCATCCCAGTAACTCATAATATCCATTGCAGCACTACGTCCTGATTTTTGCATGACCATAATTTCTTCAACCTTGACCATCACTTCTGCTACGTCAATGTAATGACGACAGTTACTACTAGAGTTGTCGCGAGTTGTTCCACTCAATGCCGATACTGGGACATACTTCAAATCTGCTTCATCAAAATTCTCTTCATTGAACTCCTCTTCTCCTAGGCTATATTGATGTTCTACATCGTAGCTTTGATTGTTGATTACTAAGGTACATGGATTGGCTACGAATTGTATAATACCTGCATTCCCAGGTGTTGGATTTCCAGGTGTTGGATTTCCATAAACTGGTGTGTTTCCAGTAGGTGCGTAATTACAACCTTGTGGAAGGTTAACGACAGAATTAGAAAAATCCAAACTCACATTAGAGAAGTTAGGGCAGCCATTTGTACTTGCACCATTATAAATTTTATATGCAAAACTCGGCAAGCTAGCCATACCATCCCAGTAGTTATTTTTCATAAAAATATTATCAACATCTCTCTCAATATAACAAATGTTAAATAACTGACCACCACTAAAATTAATATTCTTAAAGGTATTTGGACTGATATACGCTGGGTCAGTTGCATTAATCTCAGCGTCTATATTTAATAAAACATCTGTTCCTATGATACCATTCGTATTATTATCAAAAGTGGCGCAATCCATGGTGACCATACCATTTTCGGCATCTCCTTGCATCTGAATAGCCGTTTGGTTGTTGCTCATAATAGAACCATGAGACAAAAAGACATTTGACATATTTTGGGCATTAACACCTATAATGTTATTGTCTATAACGGTATTTTTTAATAATGCTATTGGTACTTCATCCAAAAATATACCTTGATTAGAATAGTTATTGATGTTACAATCAATCAAATTAAGTACTTCCACTTTTGTTGCAAAAATAGCACTACTATTGCTTACTCCACCATTAAACGTACAGCCATCAAGTTTTAACGCTGTTGTATTACTAACAGAAACCGCTTCGTTACAATGCGTAAAAGTACAATCCAGTATTTGGTAGCGAGAGTAAGAGGCATCTGTTCCATCTGAGAGTAACCATCCAATATCCACTTTATTGAATAGGACATCATTTAACATCACTCTATTAGGTGCTGAACTTATTATACCTTCATTAATGCGACCACCTGTATTGATTAAGGTAATATTATCCATCATCAGTACGGCATCATTATTAGCGATGATAGAAGAACTAGCGTTTTCATAACTAACCGTTCCATCATTTAGAGTTAATCTTGCTGCACCATCTACTCTAAGGCTACTTTCTAATCCCAAAATCGTCTTATTTCTATCGCTTCCACCTATCCATAAGTGACTATTCTCTTGAATATCAATCGTCGAACCTTCGGCTATTTGTAACTGACCATCTCCGATGAGTTCTGCCATACCTGTTGAGGTATTCTGTACGATAAGCGTACCTTCGATGCGGAGGGTTGCTGCATTATTGCTGTTCGTTCCCCAGTAGTTAATCATACCGCCTTCTTCGATTATCAGTGTACCGCCTTCTTCGACTATCAGTTGCGAATAGCCTTTGATATTGATACGACCGCCGTTTTTGATGTGTAGGGTTGAGCCTGATACTACTCGGACTTCTGCCCTTTCTGACCAAAATGTACTTCCTACATTCATCAATCCGCCGTTTTCGATAGTAACACCACAGCCATTGATATACCCTTTGTATTGTCCTGTGGGAGCAGGTATGCCACTGTTAGCAAAGCCTGACGGGATACTTCGATTATTAATATTCAAGATACCACCATTATTAATCGTCGCACGTATTAGCTTCCGATTACCTCCATAGTTGTAAGTTGTAGTCAATGCACTAGTTATCTCCCTATTGTTTGTGGTTAGTTCTTCATTCAACCAGTCACGATTACCTTGAGTGATTTGTACATGGTATTCGTTATCGTCTGGAGCGTAATAATCTTGAAAAGGAGTAACTGAATTATCTATCGTATATGCCATATCTATATTTAACCCTAAATCACTTGTATTAATATCCAAAGTACTAATCGTAGGCATAAAGCAATGCGTTCCTTGTACAGGCTGTTTGGTAAATTGATTAGAATTGAATTGTCCATCTAATAATTTTGTAAAACTCTGCATACAACCTGGTGCGCTATCATAAGGCTGTAAGCCACTGTTGTTTACATCTAGGTATGTTCTCTCATACCTAGGTGACTCTACTTTAGTAATGACTTCAAAAGCTACTAAGGGATTACCTGGTGCGGCATAAATCTTCATATCAAAGCCTCTTACTGTCGTTAGTTGAACTCCACCTATATCTATCGGTTCGTCCAAGTAAATATCTACTAATTTTTGATTAGCGTTGAATCCTTGACCAACTCCTTTGTCACTGCCATTTACAATTGCTACATTTCTGGCTTTTTGAGGGTAGCCTAGTGCTGTTCTTTCTGCTACAAAGCCATCTCTAAGACAAGAATAATCATAGTTAGGTATATCACTAGAAATACCTGTAGTCATTGAAAAATGCTCTACACCGACGTTATACTTTTTGAGTGTAGTAGTGGGTGTAAACTGATTTGCTTTTTTTGTCTCTGCCACAAAATTCTCGTATAACATTTGACGACTAGCAGGTGCGTCTAGCCTATTCCCATAACTCCTGTGCACCCGCTTCTCCTCGAATATTAGCTAATGCCCAAACGCTAGCTTGTACGCCCATCGGTACTACTGCACCTTGTTGAGGAGAGTCAAAAGAAACATAAGTTCTTACTCCATGATGTTTATTTTCACTTTCCATTTTGGTTAGGGCATATCTTGCAATTTGTCCACCCATACTTGCACCTATCACGACTATATCATCGCCATTACAGTCTTTAGTAGTATTGACCAAGTCAAGTAATTCTTCTAAGACTAGAGCATTTCGCTGGATATAATCGACCCCATCATGAAAGTCTAAAAAGATTAAATCATAGCCTGCTTGCTGAAAGGCATCAATTTGCATAGGCATCTCTGCAAAAAGTTGGACATCATCAGCACCTTTCATTAAGCCACCTGGTAGCTCCATGCCTAACAATAGGATTGTTAGGTAGGTTAGGGTCATAATACTTAATATCTGAAGTAAAATCCACCCCATCTACAAATATTACAGGATTTCTTAATACAGGGTTATTGGGATTAGCATACTTGATATAAGCTGTTCCGTAACCTTTTCCTGTTATATCATATTTAGTCCCTTGTGGATAAGCATTGCTACACGGTGGCGTGAACATACCTGTTTCGATTTCCCATATATCATCAGGTGCTTCATATTCATAACTTATACCTCCTTGATTATTGTCTTCAATTTCAATATTCTTATTTCTCGAAGCATCGCCTGCCACACCATACTCTTCATATTCTACTCTAAAGGTAACATTCTTATTTCCAGAAGTATTATATTGATATATGGTTGGTGTACCTGCTACAATTAATTGTTCTCCTTGACCATCATTGAAATTGATATAGGTGTTTTTAATATCAACTACACCTTGACAGTTGCTTCCTAAATTTGTATTCACATAGAAATGTACTTCTTTATGAACTAGGACTTCATCAGATGCTATGCAAGAAATACTACCTAGTTCAAATTCAATATCACCTAATGGTGTTGTATAGGCATTACAATCAACATTTAGATTAATACATGTTGAATAAATATTGATTAAGTTCCCCTCACACGGAGATTGAGCCAATACTTTAGTGCTAATGAGGCATAGCAGAGCCATTAAAGTCAATATTCGACTTTTCATAATATTGTTATTTTAAAGATTAAAAAATTATAAGATATATGTTGATTGAGGTTACTTGTTTTACTTTAGTAAAATATTTCATAAACCATCGTATCACGAGCAGGACTGTATATAGTATCTCGATACTGATTAGTTATATTATTTTTAGTAACCCACCATGATAAAGGAATATTTTTATTTCCATAAGATTTCCTTAGTTCCCACAGGTCAATATTATCTCCAATATTGTCTTGCGGTGAGCCTCCTTCTATAAAGCCTCCATACCTTAGATTATCATTTGAATCAAAAGGATTCACATTTTTGATATGAAACAATATCCAAGCCTCAGGGTCAAGCACAATATCCAGATTATTCTCCTTGTAATCAGAGAAATCGAGGGTAGGGATAAAGTCCCAGTATTGTTCTTTTTCAGCGTCAAGGTAATATATATAGTCCTCCTTAGGCTTGAAAGTAAACTCATAATAGCCGTCGGCATCCGTCAGAAAAGTATCTTGAATAGAACCGAAGCTACCTCCCAGACTCCATTCTCCTCCTAGTAGGTTGACTTTTGCACCTGCTACGGGTTCGTTGGTGCCATATTCTAATACTCGACCTTTTACGATTGTGTGTGGTAGTACTTCGGGCGTGTTGTCGTCACAGCTACTTATCCAAAAAAGGGTAGCTAATAAGAAAATAAGCATTGGTATTTTTTTCATAATGTTTAGATTTTTAAGTGATTGAAAGATAACACTGTCATTAAAGTCAATATTCGACTTTTCATAATATTGTTATTTTAAAGATTAAAAAATTATAAGATATATGTTGATTGAG
>CAKZLT010000595.1 GCA_937127195.1 uncultured Saprospiraceae bacterium | reverse complement strand
GTCGGTATTAGTAGCATAGATGTTACGGATTTACTGAGTGAATTCGGCATCAATATCGGTGGAAGTGTGCAATTGACTGATTTTGATTTGATTACAAAATTTACAATTAGACAAACGCCAGAAGGCGCGATTGGTAATATTTGTGATTTGGAAGTCAAGTTACGTCCACGAACTAACAATTTTTGGGCAAATCTATTGATTGACGGTGCGATTATTTATGGTAATTATAATGCCACAGTTTATAAAATTTTTAATCCAATTGATTTTAAAGTTAAAGCCAAAAATGACTTGACTCTTTACAACCTCTCTGGTGGTCATGTTGATATAGATTTAGGTATTTCGGATTTTGCTTTTGTGCCTACTTTTAGCGCGTTAGATGTTCATGTTGATAGTCTATACAAGAACATTACGCCTTTTGACAATCATAGAAAAGCAACGAATAACACAAACGGAGAACACATTATTTTAGACTCAGGTGAAGCCAATTGGCTATTGGATGAAGTCAAAAAAGCACCTAATTATTTGGCACACTGCCAGCCTAATTTACCTGATTTAGACTTTAAATATCCAAATATTAGCGGCAGTAATTCGATTGACACCAATGCTACTATATCGGTTAATTCTTCTCTTTATAATGCTGGGAACGCTAGTATAACGGGGCAAGCAAGCGTAGTGAATTATTATCTTTCAAAAGATGATAAAAAAGACAGCACGGATATTTTACTGAATAGTCATGCAGTTAATTTTAGTGGCTCTTTTTGGTTCTATTTGAATCGTTTACCGCTATTTATACCTGTTCAAATTCCTGCTCAGACTATATCTGGTGATTATTTTATCATATTGACAGTTGATGAAATTAACGCAATTCCCGAAAGTAATGAATATAATAATCTAGAAGTAATCTCCATCACCGTCAATGGCGTAGATACAATTGCTGCACCTGAATCATTGCCGTCAGATTGGTTTTTTGAGCCGCGAGATTCGACGCATTGTATTATTATTCCGAATGATGCTTTCGTTGGAATAAACGGTACACAGCCAAAAGAAGGCGATTATATTGGTGCTTTTTATGAAAAAAATGGTGTGAAATATAACACAGGTTATGTAGCTTGGAGACCATCGGGAGTAGTTTTGATGACTTATGGAAATGATACTTTTCCGAGTTTCAAAAATGGATTTGAGCAAGGCGAAGCGTTTACTTTTAGGATTTATAGAAATACGACAAATCAAGTTTTTGAGGCAAAAGCACACTTCAAAACTCTTAGTCAGGATGCTTCTAATACTATCAATCGAACCAATCATTTTTATAATGGCGGCATCAGCGCGATAGATAGTATTTATACGATTGACACGCTTAATGTTTATTTGAATGCCAATTGGAACATCATTTCTTCTAATGTGATGCCTTCCGATTTGGCGGTCACCGATATTTGTTCGGACATTGAATCGAATATGGTTTTGATAAAAAATGGAAATGGTGATGTTTATACATCTGACCCATTTTTTGGTGTCAATTCGATTGGAAACTGGTCCATGAATGAAGGTTACGCGATTAAGATGTTTCAAACGGATACTTTGACTTTTATTGGTGCGTCAATTATTCCAGAATTATCGCCGATTGCGATTCCACAAGGTTGGCAAATATTGGGTTATTATCGTCATTCTCCTGCGGATATTAGCTTGATGTTTCAGCCGATTGAAGCTAATATTGCTCTAGCAAAAGATATATTAGGAAATACTTACATTCCAGAATATAACATCAACACCATCGGAAATATGACTGCGGGAACGGGTTACAAGGTCAAAGCAACTTCTAGTTTGACGCTTACTTATCCCGAAAATAATAGTTCACTACGCGGCATGAGTCCAATTCCAACTCAGCAAAACACGCCCGTTCATTTTGTTATGTCGCCTTTGGCAACTGACAATGCGACGATTGTTTTTCCAGTTGAAAAAATTGCCCACCTTTTAAATATCGGTGATGAAGTTGGTGTATTCAATACTCAAAATAAGCTTTGCGGTTCGGCTATTTACAATGGTCAAAACTTTGCGGTAACCGTTTGGGCGCAAGATGCAGCCAATAGTCCGATTGGCTTAGCTTCAAATGAGGTATTTAGTTTCAAAATTTGGAAAAATCAAGTCCAACAAGAAGTGAAGTTATATGTAAATAATTATGAAAAAGGAAATGGTTTTTATCAAAAAGACCAACTTTCTGTGGTCAATGATATGGATGCGGATATGGTAACGAATACTTCCAATTTATTGAATGGCGTTCAGAAAATTAATTGTTTTCCGAATCCTGCTCATGAGCAAGTCACCATTCAAATAGAAGCTATTCAACCTTCAAACGTTGCGATTCAAATCATTGATATACAGGGCAAAGTACAACTTCAATTGACGCAACAGGCAATTATTGCTGGTCAAAATAACATCTCAATTGATTTGTCGAAGTTGTCTAGTGGCGTGCATTTCTATCAAATCACAGATGAATATAGTGTCTATTCTGAGCGATTAGTTATTCTAAAATAAACTGGGGTCTAGATTCTGGTGACTGGTTTCTGCTACCGCTGTTTCGATTAACAGCGGTAGCAGAAACTAGCAACCAGAATCCAGTCACCAGAATTTTTTTAAAAAAAATCCTGTAACCTTTCTTTTCTCTAAAATGTCAAATCTGCCGGGGCGTCTGAGCCACGGGCGGCCGCTGCTTTACTGGGAAACCCACAGACGACTGAAAGCTGGTTTCTTTTCACGACCACTGAAAGGTTAGACTGCAAACGCAGGTCATGTGACACGATGGTGGCGGTGGCGGCGTTGGAGGCGGTGATGCGTCCGACCATCTGCTCAGACACGGCTGTTTCTGATCCGAGAAATATTATCACTGTTTTTTTATGTATCTACCAAAACGCAGTTCATAATTTTCCCTGTTTAGAATTTGAATAAGCTGCTTTAGTTATTCTTAAGGATACAAAATGATCAAACGTTATAATAATGACTCAGAGAGGTTTCATTAGTGTACTTTTATGTTTGTAAGAAAGCTTTACCTTTATTTAACCTTTAATTTAATCCATTTGACATATGACAGATTGTTTATAACTTTAAATCACGTTATTTCATAAATAACACAACCATTATAT
>CAKZLT010000594.1 GCA_937127195.1 uncultured Saprospiraceae bacterium | reverse complement strand
TGCTTATACAAATAAATAGGTTTTGCTTTTGAGGTGGCGTTTTTGAACCACAAAGGGACAAAGAAAACAAAGAATGTCTTCCTTTGTGGTTCAAAAACGCCACCTCAAAAGCAGAATTACAGTTCAAAACCTAAAATCCTCCAAGCGGGTCGAAGTTATTTCGATTATACGGAAGATTCAAGAAATCCAACTGAGAAGGCTGCTTGACTCGAACATAAAAACTATACGTTCCGCGTTGTGGTTGCCACGAGAATCCCATTTCCCAACAGTGCAAGTTTCGATGTAATCTAAAATCAGGGTAAGTAAAACTCTTCTTTACAAAATCATAGCCGATACCGCCAATCGTTACTTTCCATTTGGTAGTTAGGTTGACTGTTCCGCCACTGAGTCGAATATTATTTTGAGAAACAATCATAGTGTCAACGCCTTCGATGTATTGACGACGAAGCGCGAAACTATAATTTACACTCAAATTACTCAGAATACCGTAATTAGATTTAGTATTTCCTTGAGCTTGTCCGAGACTTTGCCCTGAGCCACTTCGCTGCCCTGTCGGATTTGCGTTTTTAGGTTTTTCCTTAGGTTTCTTACCAAATAATTCATCCAGAAACTTAGAATCTATCCGAGTATTAGCACTCAATCTAAAACTTGTTAAACGAGCCAAACGCTTGTTTTGCGCCCATTCGTAAGAGTCAATTCGGTTATTTGTTGATGTATTAGCAGCCAAAGGGTCAGCCGTTAACCCAAAACTCAAATTAATCCTTTTGAGTACCGTTGTATTTCCATTGATATTAATGACACTCATTTTGAGAGAATCCGCAGCAAAATTATAATTACCAGATAAAGATAAGTTATTCAGTAATTTAACCTTTTTAAGAGGATTAATTGTATCGCGACGATTACGAACTTTTGCCTCAAATATATTGGTAATACTATAACTCATAGACTGCGAACCGCCTTGACTTGCTTGCCCAAAAAGCCCACCTTGAAAGCGATTGTATTGTTGTAATTCGTCTGGATAACGGGTATCATATTGAACGTCATCAAAATAATTCCACGAACGTCCCAAGAAGCTACCCGTATAATCAGGCGTATAACTAAAGCTAACCGATGGTTTTGCAATATGTCGAATAGCTTTGATTGGTCCACGTCTGAAATTCATTAAGCCAAAAAGCTGTGTATTAAAAGAAACACCCGTATTAAACTCGCGCAATGAGCGAAAACCGCTTTCTGTTCCGTCAATCACTTGCCCAAAAGTAGTATCGGTTTGAATACTGACTGGATTATTTTCACTATCAAAAATAGTATCTCGGTCAACTAAAATGGTGTTATCAAAGGTTTTATTGACTGTGTTCAAATACCATCTTTCATTATAATTAATAAAAGGAGAAACATTAATATATTTGAATAATTTAAAATTGGCACTAATTGGAACGCTATGTTTTGCGCCATAACTAAAGTCTAACGCATCCAATTGAGTCAATGCAGTATCTGTTCCTGTAATAGTATTCTGAACTTTTCCAGTATAACCAATACCTATTTTTTCGTACCATTGTTCTTTTCCACCTGCTTTTTTTCTTTGAAAAGGAAAAATACGACGCATATTAACATCAAGCGTTGGTAAGTTGAAGCGAATAGCGTGTGTTTGAGTATTTTGGCGATGCCCAAAACTTGCGGATAATGAAAGAGGTGTTCCTGCAAAACGTTTTTGATAAGAAATATTAGAAGTCATTTCACTTTGCAAAACACTCTGAGCGTCATTAGAATTGGTGCTTTGAAAACCATTAGTTTGCATATTTACATTCGCCCGAAAAGTCTGTGTTGGATTAGCTTTAGAATCTTGACTATGATTCCAAGTTACACTAAAAGCATTTTGTGGCGTTGTTTTATCTGCAATAGGGTCGCCAGTTATTCTTCTTGAAAAGCCTAAACCTAGACTTCCAGTATATTTATAGCGTTTTTTGTATCGACCAGTTGCCCGAACACCCCAACTTCCTCGCATATAAACATCTCCGACTAATTGCAAATCAGCGAATTCACCCAATCCAAAATACCAACCTACGCCTCTCAATCCATATCCCCAGTTTGGCGAATATTCATAATCTTGTGGAAAAATCAAACCTGTTGATTGTTGACCTTCTTTGGTGAGTGGAAAAAATCCAAAAGGTAACCAAAGCGGTGTCGGAATTCCCATGATTTCGATATTAGATGGCCCAATAACGACGAGCTTATTCGGAATGATTTTTTGTTTGGAACTTCTTAACCCGTAGTGCGGATGCTCTGGATTGCTACAAGTTGTATAAACGGCATTTTGACCATAAATTATATCTTCTGAATGCTCTACACTATCTTGTTTTCCGACTATCTTGGCAATGCCGCTATTGACATAACCACCTGCTTGTGTGGTCGTTGTATTATAAACCATTCCTTTTTTCGTTACAAAATTATAACGAATTTTTTCGGAAGTAATAGGCTCATTTGCTCCTTCTGTAAAGACTGGTCTTTGAGATTGTTGACCGCTACTATCTATCAAATATTCGGCATAAACAATGTCATTTGCCATATCAAAAACGATATATCCAGCCTTAAGAGTGACCGTTGTATATTTAACTTCAGCTTCTCCATATAAATAGACAACTTCATTGACAGCATCCAGTTTCATAGAATCTTTAGCCGAATAAACGACTTCTTCTTCTAGTGCATCTTTAGAAATTTTGACGGATTTTTTAACAGTTCGAGGCAAACTATCTTTAGCAGAAAAACGAGGGAAAAGAGGTCGAATGGTATCAGAAGCGGGATTTTTTGTTTTGATGCTATCTGGTACTTGACCATAAAGGACACTCGAAAAACAGCATAAACCAATGAATAATAAGTACTTTGTAACGTTATTTTTTAGGTGTTTTTTATGTTTTTCTTCTTTTTTTAAAAAAGGTAAAACCGTCTTCATTGGCATATTAAGCAGGTTTTTCTCTTGTTTTAAAGCAAAAGTCACTAAAAAATGGTTTTTTTTATTAAAATTATTCATAGAATAAATGTGCTGCGATTACAAATGATTAACCTGACTTAATGAACAGGCTAGAGACAAAGGTAAGAAAATGGATTACCTTCTTCTATTATCTCCGTATAATGACGCTCAAATTTACAATAACGATGCTTAAAGCTATCTTAAGGTTATTATATTGTTGAGTTAATTAATTACTGATATTACGCAAAAGTACTTTTGCGTAATGTGAGTTTATTACGAAGCGTCGGATGCCTTCAAGGCATCCGACGCTTTTAACCTTCAACGAAAAAGAGGCTTGCTCAAACGATCAGCCTCTGACTTTAAAAAGATTAACCTAAATTAAGAACTACGTTTTTATACTATTATAGTAACTATCCTAATGGTGACCTACACCATCTGTTACCTTAACACTTCCATCAGAATTGATGGCATTTTTTAATGCTTTTTTTGGGTTCTGTTTCATTCCTAAATCATCTAATCCGATAATTTTCAAATCTATATTTTCAAATTCTGCATGTATTTTGAAATCATTAATAATTTCAAGCACATCATAATCTATATTAACCGTCTTAGTTCCGTCAATGATGACTTTAGAATTAGAAGGAAGCGTATCCAAAGCGTGCAAAATACTTGCTTTGTTGATAAATGTTACATCCTCAGCCAACTCCAATACAATCGGAACATCTAATCCATCCTCTTTTGAATAAAAGAAATAAGGTTTTTTGTAATTATTATAAAGAATAAAGGCGATTGCTACAACCAAACCTAACGAAATTCCAATTAATAAATCCGTCAATACAATACCTAATACTGTAACTACAAACGGAATGAATTGAGTCCAACCGATTTTATACATTTCTTTAAAAAGTGCTGGTTTTGCTAATTTGTAACCTACTAAAAGTAGAATAGCTGCCAAACTTGCTAAAGGAATCATATTCAAAACGAAAGGTATTGCCAATGCTGATATTAATAAGATGATACCATGTAGAATAGCTACCATTTTAGTTTTTCCACCCGATTGAATATTAGCCGAACTTCTTACAATTACTTGCGTCACAGGCAAACCACCAATCAATCCTGATACGATATTACCAACTCCTTGCGCTTTAAGCTCTCTATTCGTTGGTGTTACGCGTTTTTGTGGGTCGAGTTTATCCGTTGCTTCTACACAAAGCAACGTTTCCAAACTCGCAACTACCGCGATGGTTACACCTGTCAACCAAACTGCGCCATTTCCAAGTGCAGAAAAATCAGGAAAAGTCAATAAATTAACCATTTCACCAAATCCATTAGCAACTGGAATTTGTACCAAATGTTCAGGTGTTAATTCAAAACCCGTCGAACGAAAGGCAATTGCCATTGTAATACCTGTTACAACTACGACCAAAGGACCTTGTATCGTCTTGAAAATAGCCTTCTTTTTCATAAAAGGTTGTTCCCATAGTATTAAAATACCTAAAGAAACCGCCGCAATTGCTAATGCTCCTGGAGTAATTCCGCCTAGCATATAGTATAATTCAGAAAATGTATTATGACCATCAGGTTGTGCGAATTCCATACTTCCTTCATAATCCTTATCGTATCCGAAAGCGTGTGGAATTTGTTTTAAAAAAATTAAAATACCAATACCTGCAAGCATTCCTTTAATAACACTACTCGGAAAGTAGTAGCCAATGATTCCTGCTTTCAGAAATCCTAATACAAGTTGTACAACTCCTGCGATGACTACTGCCAC
>CAKZLT010000593.1 GCA_937127195.1 uncultured Saprospiraceae bacterium | reverse complement strand
AAATGAGTATTTTGCCAACGAAGAGTAGTTCCAAAAGATAATTTAGCTTCATACAAAATTATTTAGAATAAAGTCTATTAAAAAAAGGATTCTATTTTTTTATAAAAAAGAAGATAAACAAATATAAAAATACTAATCGAATAATTCAACTAATCTTTTAGTTGAGGGCTAGAAATCTTTGATACTTATCTTTATTTTTAAAAAAATGTATAAAATGAATTTACAAGAAAACAAAAAAAATGCAATTGCATTCTATGAAATGTCTTACAATGGAAATCCTCAAAAAGCAGTAGAATTATATCTCGGAGCCGATTACATTCAACACAACCCAGATGTGAAAGATGGCAAACAAGGGTTCATTGATTATTTTGATAGAATGCAAAAGGAATATCCCGAAAAATCAATTGAATTTGTTCGATGTATCGCAGAAGGTGATTTAGTTGCATTGCATACACATCAAACTTGGCCAGGTAATGAAGAGTATATTACAATGGATTTTTTTAGATTTGATGAAAATGGAAAGATAGTAGAACATTGGGATTCTATCCAAAAAATACCAGCAACTTCGGCAAACAAAAATACGATGTATTAAATCTATTTAAACAGATATAGAGCGATGAGCTTTGTCGCATTTTATACCCAAAGTAACTATTAATTGTTAATTACTAATTTTTAATTAAAAATGTCTCAACCAAAATTCATCAACTGCAATGGTCAATTATTAGACCTTTCTACGCCTCAAGTAATGGGAATTCTGAACGTTACACCTGACTCTTTTTTTGATGGTGGACGTTATCAAAATGAAAAAAACACCTTATCGCAAGTTGAAAAAATGCTTAAAGATGGCGCGTCAATTATTGATGTAGGCGGAATGTCATCACGTCCAGGAGCAGAAATTATTTCAGAAAGCGAGGAGTTGAAACGTGTTTTGCCTATTATTAAGTTAATAACAAAAAACTTTCCTCAGACAATCATTTCTATTGATACAATTCGCGCGAAAGTAGCAAAAGAGAGCGTAGAACACGGTGCATCTATAATTAATGATATTTCAGCGGGAAGTTTGGACGAAGCACTTTTTCAGACCGTAGCCGATTTGGGTGTACCTTATATATTGATGCACATGAAGGGTAAACCGAAAACAATGCAAAAAAACGTGAAGTACGATGATATTCTCCTAGAAGTAACGGATTTTTTAATAAAAAAAGTTGGAGAATTAAGAACTTTAGGTGTAAAAGATATTATATTGGATGTTGGATTTGGTTTCGGTAAAACGGTCGAACACAATTATCAATTACTCAAATATATGCACCAATTCCAAATTATGGATTTACCAATTTTGGCAGGTGTTTCGCGCAAGTCGATGATTTGCAAAATATTGGACATTCAACCAAAAGACGCGCTCAACGGAACTACGGCACTCAATCTAGTTGCATTGCAACAAGGTGCAAAACTCTTGCGAGTACATGATGTAAAAGAAGCAACAGAAGTTATTAAGCTATGGCAGCAACTAGAAAAGGTATAATAACAAAAGCAAAAAACATTCTGCGCCCTCTGCTTCTCCCCAAACTCTGCGAGAAACAGAAATAACAAAAGCAAAAAAATAATCTCTGCGCCTCTGCGTCTCTGCGAGAAATATTAAGGAAGTATTAACACTTTGTCGAAATTTCATACAGCTTAGACGAGTTACAAGCTATTTTTTAAAATAAAACAGCTATAATTGAAGGAAAGAAACAAACAATATTTTTTGATTTAACCTTTTAAAAGCATAATTGATGTTTGAAAATATTACATTATTAATAGTAATCTTCTCTGTTATATTCATGGTAGCGTTGATTTCTTTTTTTGTTAGCTTATTTAAAAAAACAAAAGAAGGCGAGGCGTTAGTTATTAATGGCGCAAGAGGTTCAAGAGTTACGCTCAGTGGAAATATAGTTATTCCTATTTTAGAAAAAGCGGAGTCAATTAATCTAAAAATACATCAAATAGAAGTATTTTTAGAAGGAAAAGCAGGTGTTGTTACAAAAGACAATATTATTGCTGATGCGAAAGCGACTTTTAGTGTTCGAGTAAACCTAGAGCCGATGGATATTAGAATAGTCGCACAATCTTTTGGTACTCAATCAACTTATGATACTCAAAAAGTCAGTCAATTATTTGCACCAAAATTTGAAGAAGCTATTAGAACAGTAGCTAGTCAATTCGATTTTGAAACTATTAATAATGAAGCAGAGAAATTTAAAGTAGAAGTATTGGTAATGATTGGACGAGACTTAAACGGATTTATGTTGGATGATTTGGCTATGAATTATTTGACAGCAACTGCGAAAAGATTAGAAGTGTAGTATTACTTTTTTAAAATAAGATAAATGCAAGAATTATTAGATTTTTCACTCAGTGGACCAATTATCGGTTATACCATTTTCTTTATGATAATGATATTATACTGGCTATTGGTAATAGTTGGCGCATTTGATTTGGGGTCGGCGGACATAGATTTTGATTTTGATGCTGATATTGATGTGGACGTAGATGTGGATGTGGACATTGATGCAGATGTGGACGCAGATGTTGGAGTAGGAGGTATTCTTTTTGCGACTTTGAAGTTTTTTAACTTTGGTCGAGTACCATTTATGCTGATTATGACTTTTTTGTCGATGAGTATGTGGGCGATTTCGGTCTTAGTACACGAGCGTTTCAGTGATGGAACTTGGTTGTTTTCGTTAGTTGTTTTTATACCAATATTATTTGTTGGTTTGATTATCACTAAAATAGTCACGATGCC
>CAKZLT010000592.1 GCA_937127195.1 uncultured Saprospiraceae bacterium | reverse complement strand
CTGACACCCTCAGACTTTCTTTGTCTATTGTGTATTGTACCCTTTCTCTCCATAACTAGCAGGAAGCACCATTTTCTACCATCTTATCTCCATAATGGAGGATTTTGTTTGCCTGTTGTCACAACACAGAATTTATGCTGCAACAACTGTGCTCAGTGAAACTTTTTGTATTTACCTATCATTTTTATTATTATTACTTATCCGGGACAGTAAGAGGGTGAGACAGCTCCCAATACTGTCCAGAACAGATACAGACACAGGGACACTACCAGAAGACGACAACATTTTTAATTATTTTATTTCAGTGACCAATGTGTCCATAGATTTACGAACTTTAACCAAATTCACTAGCCAATCATTTTCAGTATCTCTATATCCTATTGGTAAAAGAAGCGTACTGCGTAAGTTTTTTTCTCGTAATCCTAATACTTTATCCAAAGCATTTGCATCAAAACCTTCCATAGGCGTACTGTCCAGACCTTCAAATGCAGCTTGCGTTATGGCAGCCATGAAGGCGATGTAAGTCTGGCGTGCAGCATGTTCAAAGTTGATGTTTGCATCTCGTTTTGTGTAATTAGTCAATAACATTTGACGATAATTCTCCCAGCCTTCATTTTTAAAACCACGAATTTCGTTGGTCAAATCAAACATATAATTGATTCGGTCTGCGGTATAGTTATCCCAAGCAGCAAAAACTAATAAATGAGAGCAATCCGTTACAGGTGCTTGATTCCAAGCGACTTCTCTTATTTGTGTTTTTACTGTTTCGTTGGTAATAACAAGTACTTCAAATGGTTGTAACCCGCTAGAGGTAGGTGCTAATCGAATAGCCTCTAAGATATTGTTGATTTTTTCTTGAGGAGCGGTTTTTCCGTTCATTGCCTTTGTGGCATAACGTTCATTCAATTTTTCTAAAAAACTCATTGTATTATTGCTTGTAGTGCTTTTTTATAAAAAAGCATCATATAAGTACCAACGAAAAAGTAGTATAATACCAATCCATGTTTAGAAGTTGTATTAAGTATCGAGGAGAATTTGTTCTTATTCAAGGCATTTTTTGAAGTGATAGCCTTAGCTATCGCTGATAAAAATAACGAAGAAGAAGGAAAAATTCTACCATAATTAATGTAACTTTTGAATATGGATTGGTATAATGCTTCTCGTGAGAAGATTTAGCTATTTTTTCATTGTACTTAATTATTCAAAATCGAGAAACAATTCCGCCATGCGGTTTCACATTTGCGTCTCATTTTATAATAATACAAAGGTAATATTCAGATAGGTATTAAAAATTGATGTATGGTAAGAAATCATTCAATAACGATTTCTTTGCGGATTCTGCTTAGGCTTTCAGTAGTAATTCCTAGAAAGGAAGCAATATGATAATTTTTTACATTTTGCTCAATATTAGGATAAGATTTGACAAAATTAATATAACGTTCTTTGGCTGATAAGGTCAGGTTTTCGAGAATACGTCGATGAAAAGCCGCAAAAGCAGATTCTAAATTTTTAATGTGAAAACGGCTTACTTTAGGAATTTCATTGCAAAGGTTGTCAAAATTATTTTTTGAAATTTTAATCAAAGTAGCCTCTTTAATGCACTCAATATAAGATACAGACTTGATTTTTTCTTTTGCAAATAAAGCGATATAATCACTAATCCACCAACCTTTAATGGCAAATTGTAATGTATGTTCTTTTCCAAAATTATCTATAAAATAAGTACGTAAACACCCATTTTGAATATAATAAAGGTCATTTACATCTTGCCCTGCTTCCAAAACAAATGCCTTTTTTTGAAATGTTATTGTTTCGATTTTACTTGAAATATGTTGTATTTCAGTTGGTGTAAATTCGATGTTTCTGAAAATTTCGTTGATAATCGTCTCCACTTATTTCGTCTTTTGTCAATAATTATATAGAAATTTTGAATTGTGAATGTTGAATGTTGAATGCTCCGCTGTTTTACGCTTTGCAACTAACAGCGGAGCATTAAGCATTCAACATTCATCATTCCGCATTCAAAATTCATCATTCATCTACGCTTTATTTCTTTCATAATATGCCAAAGCCAATCGAATGGTATGATATGGCATTTCCTCATTCAATGCTTCATAAATTGGTTTGAGCTGATAAGGCGGCACAGTATCTTCCAAGACGCCTAAGACTTTTGCGACATCTTTTCTAGTAATAAATTTACTCAATTTAATATCTACGCCCTTTTCATAAAGTTCTGCTAAGTGATTGGCAATGGTCAAAGTACTACGATTTCGTTTAGTTGCTATCGCTTCTATTGCCATTCCTTGCATATAATAATGATGCGTCACGATAATACTTTGCCCTTTTTTAACTCTAGAGTTATTTTCTTCTTTATTGACTATAAATAATCGAATCGCGCCCATGAACTGGACTCCGTAAGTCGCCAGTTTATTTTTACCAACACCCGAAACGGCTAAAAACTCCTCATCCGTAGTCGGTAATTGAGCAACCATATCTTGCAAAGTTGCATCGGAGAAAACAACATAAGGCGGTTTGCCTTGTGCTTGCGCAATTCTTAAACGCAATTGACGCAAGATTTCGAAGAGTTCTTCGTGTGCCAACTGTTTTTTTGATTTTGGTTTCTCTGCTTTTTGCGCTTTTTGACGAGCGGTTGCGGTATCTCGCTTGACCAGTTTTACTTTTTTTCCATCAAACAAAATCGACTTACTCGCATCGGTACTTCGAACAACATGATTTTCATCATAAGCAATTTCTATAAAACCTAAGTTCAATAATTGCTGTATAAAATATTGCCACTCGTATTGACTGAAATTGCCACCTGCGCCATAAGTTTTGATTTGGTCGTAGCCATTTCGGGTGATTTCTTGTCGTTTTGAACCGCGCAAAATGTCTATTAATAGCCCAACACCGACATTTTTTCCGTGCCTTTCTAGGCGACTAATTGCAGAAAGTGCCTTTTGTGCGATGACTGTTCCATCAAATTCCTGTGGTGGATTAAGACAAACATCACAGTTGCCGCAATTGTCCGACAAATGCTCGCCAAAGTAACTCAGCAACACTTTTCTACGACAAATCAACGCTTCCGCAAACTCTTTCATGCGGTCGAGTTTGGCAATTTTGACGGGTTTGTATTCGCTTTCTTCTATCATTCTCTGCCAAAAAATGACATCTTGATAAGTATAAAAAAGTA
>CAKZLT010000591.1 GCA_937127195.1 uncultured Saprospiraceae bacterium | reverse complement strand
CCATGTAATTGGCTTGGATGACGTTCGTCCGTTCAATTTTCGATACTTGATGGATATGCCAGTATATGGAGAACAGCGCGTTTTGGATAATGTTAAGGAACGTTTTGCTTATATATTTGCATCTAATCCTTATCCTGGAGTCCCTAGAGTTACGTTGAATTCTATTTCTAAAAATGAACCTTTAGAATTGTTTGGTCAATCTATTGTACCGATTGAAGTCTTGCATTATAAATTACCCGTTTTGGGTTTTCGTTTTGATAAATTTACTTATATCACAGATATTAAAACTATCTCAGAGGAAGAAATAGAAAAAGTTAAAGGTACAGAGTATTTGGTGGTTAGTGCTTTGCGTCGAGAAGAACATATTTCTCATTTTACGTTGGAAGAGGCATTAGATTTTATTAAAAAAATAAAACCTAAACAGGCTTATTTGACGCACTTGAGCCATCGAATGGGAAAACATGAAGACCTCGAAAATGAGTTGCCAGAGAATGTTTCGGTGGCTTATGATGGTTTGAGTTTTACAATGAATGATTGAAATTAAACACTATGGCACAAGCATTACCTTCAGGACGAAAGGATAATTTCTTTAGTAATAAAACGATTTGGATAACGGGCGCATCATCAGGAATTGGCGAGCAATTGGCTTATGATTTGAGTGATTTTGGGGCTACGCTCATTTTATCTGCTAGAAGAGTCGCAGTACTTGAAGCAGTCAAAAATAAATGCAAAGGTGCGTCGAATAAGATTCATATTGTGCCATTGGATTTAGCGCAACATGATAATTTGTTTGTTGTCGCGCAAGAAGTTATTGAAAAACACGGAAAAATTGATATTCTCATTAACAATGGTGGAATTAGTCAGCGCGCATTTACAATTGATACTTCTTTTGATGTGGATAAGCGGATTATGGATGTGAATTACTTTGGTACAATTGCATTAACTAAAGCTATTTTACCGAATATGATACAACATCAACACGGGCAAATTTTGACAATTACTAGTGTCGCAGGAAAGATTGGTGTTCCTGGAAGGACTTCTTATTCTGCTTCGAAACACGCTGTTCATGGATTTATGGATGCTTTACGTGCCGAAGTCGCAGCACATGATATTAATGTAATTAATGTGTGTCCAGGATATGTTAAAACTAATATTTCTCAAAATGCTTTGACAGGCGAAGGTTTTTCTAATAAGAAAACAGATAAGAATATTGAAAATGGAATGGCAGTTGAATATATTAGCAACCGTGTTTTGAATGCGCTTCGTAAGCGACGCGAGGAGGTTTATATTGGGAAAAGAGAAGTGATGGGGATTTATGTAATGCGTTTATTTCCAAAGTTGTTTTTTAGAATTGCAAAAGGATTAGCTAAGTAGTCAGTCAAGTTACTTTTTTCATTGGGATACAAAGAACAAAGTCATTAGTGAGTGGCACGATAATTTTCAGTCACTCGCTAAAATGGTAATTGTTTAATAATCAAAGGGTTTAGTAATCAAAGTAGCAAGATTATCGACCCAATAAAAAAGAAAAAACTAAAACTACAATAATGAAACAGCTAAAAGTCTTCACAATCATCTCTCTTAGTATTTTCATGGTACAATTTACAACGCCAGAACGTATCAAGAATACAACGGTAGAGGTATATCACTGCAACGGCAAAGACTGTAACCGTAAAGTATTCAAAACCAAACTCTGCAAAGAGGCTTGTGAAAAAGGTGGACAAAAAGAAGCTAAAAAAGCCATGAGAAATTTTGTGAAAAAAGCCAAAAAAATCACTGGGGATAAGATTGCCTGTGGTACTTGTCATGCAAAGTTGTCTGGTGGTTATCCGTTGAAAAAAGAAGGACTCTCGTTATTTAGAAAGTATGAAAAAGCCATCAAAATAGCTAGTAATAAGTGAAGAAAAATAATACCTTGCATTTCTATTTATATTAAACCGTTTTTATAGAACTTCAATACAAATGTCAACACATATTCAACAAAGCACTTTAGATTTTTTGGTTCAAGTAATTCAAAACAACAACCGAGACTGGTTCAATGCCAATAAGCCAACATACATAGAAGCCTATGAAGATGTCAAATCTTTTGGTGAAACCTTGATGCTTCGAATGAGTGAACATGACAATATTGAGAAAATGAAACAATATCGAATTTATCGAGATGTTCGTTTTTCAAAAAATAAAGTTCCTTATAAAAGTAATTTAGGTGGCTCAATGATTCGTGCTACCAAATGGCTGAGAGGTGGTTATTATTTTCATTTTGAACCAGGTAACTGTTTTATTGGCGCAGGTTTTTGGAGTCCTAACTCGGCTGATTTATCCCGAATTAGACAAGAAATCGCAGCAGCTCCCGACGAATTACGCGACATTATTAATGATAAAACATTCAAAAAATACTTCGGAATACTAGATGGAGACAAACTCAAAACTTCGCCAAGAGGTTACGCCAAAGACCATCCTGCCGTTGATTTGTTGAGATATAAGCAGTTTTTGGTTTCTCATAAATTCACGGATAAGCAAGTAACTAGTCCAAATTTTGTTGATGAAATGGTAGATACTTTTAGAGCAATTAGACCATTTTTTAATTATATGAGTGAGGTTTTGACGACTGATGCGAATGGTACGCCAATTGAGTAAATTTGAATCAAAAATAAATTGTTTAACAAATTTCTTATTTAAACCTCATGTCAAAGAAAATCATTATCATTGACGACCACCCTTTAATAATGGAAGGAGTAAAATTGTTATTAGCCAATAATGAGAATTTTAAAATTGTGGAAACTATTAGTAGTTGGGAAAAAGCATGGATTGCCCTAAAAACGCAGTTTGACATCTTAATTTTGGATTTGAATATTCGAGGAGAAAACTCTATCAAACACATTGAACGCATTAAAGATTTACAGCCCAATTTAAAAATTATTATTTTTTCGTCTTACAACAAACCATCCTTTGTACGAAAAGCATTTGAACAAAAAGTTGATGGGTATTTATTAAAAGACACCGAAAAAGAAGAATTATTGAATGCTTTTCATACTGTTTTAGATGGAAATATATTCATAGGTTCTAGAGTTGCCATTCCTAAAAAGGGGATTCCTAAACGGGATGAGTTTGATGATATTTTTATAAAAAAAGCAACACTTTCTAAACGAGAAAAAGAAATCATGCCACTAATTATAGAAGGCTTTGAAAATCAAGAGATTGCCGAAAAGCTCTTTATTAGTATTCATACCGTTCAATCTCATCGTAAGAATATTTTCAAAAAAATGAACGTTCATTCGGTAACAGAATTGATAAAACTGATTCATAATATTTAAGAATCGTCCATCAAATCTCAAACGAAAACCTAAAAAGGCTACCATTTTCATCAGAATCAACCTCAAAATTGCCATTCAATAAATCTGCCCGAGCTTGAATATTGTTCAAA
This sequence comes from uncultured Saprospiraceae bacterium, assembly GCA_937127195.1. Lineage (GTDB taxonomy): Bacteria > Bacteroidota > Bacteroidia > Chitinophagales > Saprospiraceae > CAKZLL01. The sequence continues at coordinate 1,120 of CAKZLT010000591.1, read as the reverse complement.
CCAATTCCTTTTTTTACGGTATTAATATCAAAGCCTTGACCATTATCTTGAAAGGATAAATGGAAATTTCCATCCTCTAAATATATATTTATCAATACATTCGTCGCCAAAGCATATTTGATGGTATTGTTTAGTAACTCCTGCAAAGTTTGGAATAAACCATGTTTCTGATTATTGGCTAATACTTGGTCATCAAAATCTTCCATTTCCAAATCAATTTCCAAATTAGTTTGGTTTTCAATTTTATAAATTAGGTCTTCAATCGCATCTTCTAGGGTTTCTTCTTCTAACTTTATAGGCGAAATAGCGTGCGTAAAAACTCGAATATCTTCCGCAATAGTATCAACTTCGGTAATGATTGCCGTTTCTTCGTTTCCTTTCTTTTTGAAAAAACTGTTTAATTGCATTTTTAATAATGCCATTTTAATACTGATACCATCATGTAATTCCAGAGAAAGCCGTTTTCGTTCTTCTAAATGTCCTTCAAGTAAAGCATTAGCCGCAGAAATCTTTGTTTCACTTAACTCTTCTTTTAATTGAATATTCTTAAAGAATGTTTGTTTAATTTGATTACTAAAAACAACCATTAAAATAATAATATCTAATATCCAGCCTACAGCAGCTCCATATTTTGTCCAAAAACTAACCTCAAATAAATGCGTAACAGAAGAGAAATGAAGAAAAAATCCAATCATAAAAAACGTAAATCCTAATAGAAACAGTAGCTTTTCTTTTTCTTTGGTTCGGCTATATGAAACAAGTGTAGCGATAACTATTAGGACTGGAAAAGTTAAAAAAATACCACGTGCAATATATGCATTTATAATATTTAGAGCAATCGGTAATTGTTTATAAAATAATAAGAAACTCCATAAGATTAGTAAGATAAATTGGTAGGATTTTAATATCGTGTTTAATCTAGGTAAAAAAGTATCCATCCTTAAATAATTCCGAGTCATTGCAATTAAAGCTATAGAATATGTTACAACAAAAGTATAACCACAAATATCATTGAAATAGGGAGAATTTGACCATAAATATTGATATCCTAATCCTATATATGAGGTGAAATTCAAGGTAATTGCGAAACAATAAATGGAAAAGTAAAAAAATAGTTTTT
>CAKZLT010000590.1 GCA_937127195.1 uncultured Saprospiraceae bacterium | reverse complement strand
GCCCAAATTCTCCGTGCTTAGGCGAAACCTCTAATCGTTCCGCTTTTGTAGTCACCTTATCCAAAAAGTCCCTAGAAATCGAAAAACTTTGGCGCAACTTACCAATAGTCAACTCATCCTTACCCATTCTTTCTAAAGCCAATAATTCCTCATAATCAACCTCATGCGTCGAGTTAGGCGCAGTCATTAATTGCTTGACCATCAAATGATTGAAACTATTATTAATCTGCCAAATTTTATGATAAATAATAGAAAAGTAATCTCGCTTCTCCTTGAATGCACCCGAAACACAAATATAAATCCGCTTCCGTTCCTTATCTGCTCGGATTAAAGCACCTGCGCCAGTCTGTTGATGCTGCAAAACCATTCCCGTTCGCCAAACCTGCTCAATATCATGAATATCGTCCTTCATCCGAATAATCAACCTTGAAACCAAAGCATTCGGCAAAAAGTCATATTCCAGAATAAAATGAATGTGTTCTGTACCATTGACATCAATAGATAATTCCTTTTCGACTTCTTTTGGTAGCAAATCAGGCACAAGATATTTGCTGCGCTCAAAAGGATACAGCAATTCAAACTCTTCCATGATTTGAATCAAATACGATTGTTCCAATGCCGAATAACGAACGACTTTCGCGCTCGCAGGGTCGTATTCTTTATCCTTAATCGTTTCTTCATTGAGAATATATTCTAGTTGGTTTTCGTTCAAAATGCCGTTTTGAATCGCCTTAGAGTTGATGATTTTATAAACGCCTATCGTCACCCAGTGAGGGTCAAGCACAAAAAAGTGATTGAGTTTGAGGTTATCAAAATGCAAAACAATACCCAAATCATTCAAAAAGCGCAAAAGCGTTCGTTGCGTAGAAGGTTTAACTACTTCATTTTTTTTGCAAATGGCTTCGAAAGTCGCTTGATTGATATATTTATTGGCTTCGGTTGTTGCTTCGAGAGCTTCTTTGATACGATGCCAATGAATGCTAGCAGGTGTTTTTAATAGTTCCGTCTCGGGGATAGTTTCCGCTATATCGGTTAACAAACCAGTAAGACCAGCACCCGTTTTGCAAGAAATACGATGAAATCGGTGCTGAATAAAAGGGTATTTGGTATTGAGCGTTTTGCGTTCTACGCCATAGTTCGGGTTTTCGTCTATCTTATTAATCGCCACAAAAACCAATGGATTTTCACCGCCATACTTTTGGATATGTTTGAGCCAATACTCCTTGCGGGCATCGGTTCGGCTATCAAGTACTAAGATATAGAC
>CAKZLT010000589.1 GCA_937127195.1 uncultured Saprospiraceae bacterium | reverse complement strand
TTTCTTTTTTGGTTCTTAGTATTTTTTTTGATTAATCGTTATTATTTTGAAATAAAATTACCTAAAGCATTGACTATTGCTTCATTGAGCATTTCAGGGTTAATTTGTATTTTAGTATTATTGATAGGAACAATGCCAAATCATATTTATAAAGTAAAAAGAGATTTTGATATTGAGGTTTTGACAACGGGATATACATTCTTTTGGGAACACCGAGAGCGCCCTAAATATGAAGATTATAAAGAAATTGATAAACCAAAATAAACCAAAATAAACCAAAATAAACCAAAATAAACCAAAATGATAGGAGCTATAATAGGAGATATTGTCGGTTCGAGATTGGAGAATAATAATATTAAGAGTAAAAATTTTGAGTTATTTACGGAAGAATCAAGGTTTACGGATGATACTGTTCTGACGATTGCAATAGCTGATTGTGTCTTGAACGGTAAGGATTACGAAGAGGAAGTTCGAAATTATGGTAATGCTTTTTTGGATGCAGGATACGGTAAAACCTTCAAAAAATGGTTAGCTGGAATAATTCAAGGACCTTATAATAGTTGGGGAAATGGTTCTGCAATGCGTGTAAGTCCGATAGGTTTTGCATTGGAAACGGAAGCAGAAATATTGGAAGAAGCCAAAAAAAGTGCTGATATAACACACAATCACGAGGAAGGTGTAAAAGGTGCGCAAGCGATTGCAATGGTGGTTTTTATGGCTAGAAAAGGGAAATCAAAAGCGGAAATTAAGGAATATATAGAAACGAAATTTGGTTATAATTTGGATAGAACTATTGACGAAATTAGACCAACTTATGAGTTTGATGTGAGTTGTCAAGGAAGTGTTCCAGAGTCTATTATTGCTTTTTTGGAGTCCGAAGACTTTGAAGATGCGATTAGAACGGCCATTTCAATTGGTGGTGATAGTGATACGATTGCGTCAATGACGGGTGCGATTGCGGAGGCTTTTTATAAAAATATTCCTCAAGAGTTAATTGATAGAGTGAATGAATACTTGCCAGATAGTTTTAAGAAAATTGTTGAAGCATTTTATAAAAAACATCAATAACCTAGAAGAAAAATCAGGTTAAATTTTGGTTGTTTTTTATTCAAAAGAAAAGAAAATGAAATACGGATACACGATTATATATGTTGAAAATGTAAGTGAAACGATTGAGTTTTATGAAAAAGCATTTGGCTTTCGCCGAAAATTTGTAACACCAGAAAATGATTATGGCGAATTACTTTCGGGCGAAACGACTATTTCATTTGCTTCGATTGAATTAGGAAACGCTAATTTTAAAAAAGGCTTTCAGAAAATAAAAAAGACAACTCAGCCGACTGGTGTAGAAATGGCATTTGTAACTGAAAATATTGAAACAGATTTTGAGCGAGCTATTGAAGCTGGAGCAACTGTTTTTGAAGCGATTATAGAAAAACCTTGGAGACAAAAAGTAGGTTATTTGAGAGATAATAACGGCTTTTTAATAGAAATATGCACGCCAATCAAAAATTAAAAAGAATCAAATGAAAAAACAAAAAATTCCTTGGTATTATCTTTTTCTACTCATTTTGGCAGGAGAATCTGTATTTATTTTACCGTTTGTCTTGCCTAGAGTTTTTCGACCGACAGTACTGGAAGCATTCAATTTAAGTAATGTTGAATTGGGATATTGTTTTTCAGTGTATGGTATTGTAGCCTTGTTTTCTTACCTTTTTGGAGGACCATTAGCCGACAAATTTTCGCCAAGAAAATTAATTGCAGTTGCACTATGGTCAACTGCTTTGGGAGGAATAGTTTATGGAATGTTTCCGAGTTATTTTGTTTTGAAAATACTATATGGCTATTGGGGCTTTACAACAATTTTCTTGTTTTGGTCACCGATGATTAAGGCAACACGGGTCTGGGGTGGCGCACACTCGCAAGGCAAAGCATTTAGTTTTTTGGATGGAGGAAGAGGCTTTGTAGGTTCATTGTTTGCTATGATGGGAGTTGTCATTTTTTCATTTTTTATGACTGTATGGATAGAAGATACTGCGGTTTCAAATAGCCAAATAGCTATTCAATATGTTATTTTTACTTCTTCGGGTATTGTGGCTTTGGTTGGCGTATTGATTTGGTTTCTTATGGAAGAAACTCGTCAAGAAGAAAAAATATTAGTAGAAAAAATTAGCGTTTCACAAATAAAAAAAGTGTTGCGTTTACCTTCTGTCTGGTTACTGATGATAATTATTTTATGTGCCTATATTGGTTATAAAGTGACGGATGTATTATCGTTATATGCGAAAGATGTGATGTTGTATAATACTATTCAATCGGCACAAGTTGGTACTATTTTGTTGTTTATTCGACCAGTTATTGGTGTTATAATTGGCTTGTTAGCCGACCGTTCACAGACGACTCTTTGGCTGTTTTTGTGTTTTGTAGTATCGTTTTTTGGAGCATTATTATTTGCAACAGGAATTGTCAATGCTGGTTCAACCGTTCTATTTTTTGTTTCTATTTTTATAGTTGCGTCAGGAGTTTATGCGGTGCGATGTTTATATTTTGCGGTAATGGACGCTGGTCAAATTCCGTTGATTTTGACAGGAACAGCCGTTGGTGTTATCTCGTTAGTTGGTTACACGCCTGATATTTTTGCCGGCCCAGTGATTGGTTATTTATTGGATAGTTGGCCTGGTGCAACTGGACATCAATATGTATTTTGGATGTTGGCAGGATTTCATTTAGTTGGAGGAATTGCGGCTTGGCGTTATTTTCAATTGTATAAAAAGAAAGTATTGTAATTATTCAGAACAGAGATTCTTTTGTTAATAGCTACTTAAGTAAGTAGACAAAAGTTTTCACGTATTGATTTCAGACCGTGTCGGTTTTAAAAACCATAGCCGTTAGGCTAAGGGAATAAATGGCTTTAAAA
>CAKZLT010000588.1 GCA_937127195.1 uncultured Saprospiraceae bacterium | reverse complement strand
ATTTGATGATTCTTCCCACACCAATTGTACCTATTCCTGTTACACGCAATAGCCATTCCCTTGATGCGCGATTAAGGTCAATGGGAAATTGTTCTCGGTTAAGGATAGCCCACGCCAATTTTGGGTCGATATCTAAATCCAGCATACCACTTTGCTGATCTTGAATATTTACGTCGCCGACAATTTCAGACACATTAAAACCATAAAACCGCAGCAACCAATCAGCTTGGTACAACCTGTGTTCTCGCTGTAATGGGGGCGATTGCGCGGGCAATGATTGGGCGGCATGAGGTATGGGACTGAAAGCCGAATAATATACTCTGCGCATTTTAAATCGTCCGTATAAGCGGTTCGCCAAAGTAAGAATTTTAGCGTCACTGCTTTGATCTGCACCTACGATCATTTGCGTACTTTGACCTGCTGGTGAGTAGACAAATTTTTCCGATTTTAACTTTGAAAATGAATGTATTTTTCTAGCTTTCTTGCGGCTTTCTTTCGATTCATCAATATGTGTTTTCAAAGAACTCATCGAGTCGCGAATTGTCAACGGATTTTTTTCAGGCGCTAAATCCTTAAGCGATTTTTTTGATGGTAATTCAATTCGCTGCTCAGTGGTTTCATCAGATAAAAATGCCAAGAAGTATCCCGCTACTTTTTGCTGTGCGCTCGACATGCTGAGGGTGTGAATATCATTAATAAATTTGGTGAGTTAGGGTATTGATTTAACCCTTTCTGTACAATAATTAAAGTATGTGCTAATTGTAAATCTTCTAAGAAATATTCAGCAACTAATTCAAAATCTTCGAATTTAAAATCAAAAATGCTTTTAACATTTGGGTTCATTTTCATTGTAGGCAGTTGCTTCGGAGATCTTTGCAATTGAGTTTTTGCTTGATCTAAATGATTATTATATAAATGTACATCTCCAAAAGTATGTACAAAATCTCCTGCTTCCAAACCACAAACCTGCGCCATCATCATTGTTAACAATGCATATGAAGCGATATTAAAAGGAACTCCTAAAAATATATCTGCACTTCTTTGGTATAATTGACAAGACAATTTTCCATTTGCTACATAAAACTGAAACAAACAATGACAAGGAGGTAATGCCATTTCATCAACATCACTCGGATTCCAAGCCGTTACGATGTGCCGACGACTGTTCGGATTATTTTTTAGACTATCAACGACTTTTACTATTTGGTCAATCACTCGACCGTCAGCCGTTTCCCATTTGCGCCACTGCTTACCATAAACAGGACCCAAATCACCGTTTTCATCTGCCCACGCATCCCAAATTCTAACCTTGTTTTCCTTTAGATATTTGATGTTGGTATCACCCTGCAAGAACCAAAGTAATTCGTGTATAATAGAACGTAAGTGTAATTTTTTGGTTGTCAATACAGGAAAACCTTCACTCAAGTCAAACCTAAATTGTCGCCCAAAAACGCTAATCGTTCCCGTTCCTGTACGGTCGCCACGCTGAACGCCGTTTTCTAATATATCTTCTAGTAAATCTAAATACGCTTTCATTCTTATATATTGAATGAGTGAATGAGTGAATGATAGAATGAGTGAATAGGCTGCCGCTGTTATTTGCTTATGTTCACGAAACAGCGGTAGCCTATTCACTCATTCTATCATCCAATCATTCACTCATTATTTTTTTAAAATGGAATATCATCATCATTCATTCTAGAGCCCAACGTGATAATGTTACTAGCAGAATTATTAGCTGCTGCACCACTATCATCATCAAAATCACCAAAAGTATTATCCTCCAAATCCGTAAATTTGGCATATTCAGGAATAAATTTGAGTTTGACTGTATCTGTTGCACCGTTACGGTGTTTGGCTACAATTATTTCACCCACACCTTTCAACGGATTACCTTCCTCATCTTCCAAAATATCATAATATTCAGGTCGATAAATAAATGAAACAATATCCGCATCCTGCTCAATCGCGCCCGATTCACGTAAATCCGATAACTGAGGTCGCTTTGCACCACCACGAGTTTCTACGGCACGACTCAACTGAGATAAAGCGATTACAGGCACACTCAATTCCTTAGCTAATCCTTTCAAAGAACGCGAAATCATCGAAATCTCTTGCTCTCGATTACCCTTTCCTTCTGCACCACCACCAGTCATCAATTGCAAATAATCAATCATAACCATCTGAATATCATGCTGCATCTTCAATCGACGACACTTTGCACGCAACTCAAAAATATTGATACCAGGCGTGTCATCAATGAAGATTTTCATCTCACTCATGTTCTCAATACTGGTATGAAGCTGCTGCCATTCGTAATCTTCTAGCTTACCATTACGGAGTTTAGAACCCGAAATTTCCGCTTCTAACGAAATCAAACGCTGCACCAATTGCAGATTTGACATCTCCAATGAGAAAAACGCAACAGGCTTATTAAACTTTAATGCAGCATTGCGGGCAAGAGCCACG
>CAKZLT010000587.1 GCA_937127195.1 uncultured Saprospiraceae bacterium | reverse complement strand
TATCGGATTCCTAGTTTGGTCGAGCGTTTTGCCGACACCGTTTTATTTGAAACGGGTATTGATTTTTTCCCTACCATTAATTTAATTCCAAATCCGAGTATTTTACCCGAAGTTGGTTGGAGTACGGAGCTGGGTTATAAGCGATTATTTAAAAATGATTACTTCAATGGCTATATTGATTTAGCCTTATTTAGCATGGATTATTGGAATTTGACGGAAGTCGTTGCAGGTTATCATGGCGAAGCGAACACTTCTTTGACCAATTGGGATTTGGATTTGTTTGGTTTACAAATGCAAAATACTGCCCGTGGTCGCATCGCAGGAATTGAGTTGAGTACTTACATTAATGGAAAAATAGCTAATATTCCTTATCGCTTATGGGGTGGTTATACTTATACTTACCCTGGTGATTTGGATAGTATTAGAACCAATGACATGAGTTATTTTGGTAATTTAATGCAAGGCTTCGGCACAGTTGACTCAACTTTAGCATCAACTATTTTACCTTATAGAAGTCTTCATACAGCACGAATTGACTTTGAAATTCCGACCAAATGGTTTGCCTTAGGTGTTGCAGCGAACTACAATGGCTATATGTGGCAAATGGATGATATTTTTATTGGAGAAGGTGATATTGGTCAGACACTTGAGTTTTTGCTTGGCGCACCGCTTGTCCCTGGATTTAAGGAATATCGTGAAACTTCAAAAGGTGGTTTTTGGGTATTTGATGCTCGTGTTTCGGCAGATGTTGGTAAGCATATTCGATTGAGTTTTATTATTAATAACTTAATGAATAAAGAATACGCGCTACGTCCTGGTAGGATGAATGCACCGCGTAGTTTTAATTTGAAATGCCAATTGACTTTTTAAATGAATGTTGAATTGTGAATGCTCCGCTGTTTTTACTATAAAAGTCTGAAACAGCGGAGCATTCAAAATTCAACATTCAATATTCAGCATTACAATTCAACTCTCTTATTCATCGTTGCAAACCAGATTGGAGGCACTAATGCCGTCAAAATAGCCACAGGATAACCATGAGGAAGTTGTGGACTTTCGTCAAAATGCCTTAATACTTGATACTTTCTAGTAGCTTTGAAATGATGGTCAGAATGTCGAGTAAGTTCATATAAAATAATTCTGCCGAGCGGATGATTGGAGTTCCAAGAATGCTTAGGTTGAATAATTTCGTACTTTCCAGAAGATAATTTTTTGCGTTGTAAACCGTAGTGTTCGATGTAATTGACGGACTCTAATAAGAGAAATCCAATTATTCCAATCACAATCGCATAAGGAATAATCGACCAACCGAATACTATTCCTATTGCTAACAAATAGCCAACTTGCATCAATTGAAAACGCAACATTCTATTATTAATTGACCAAAATTGCAGTTCTTTTTTTTGTAAAATTTTACGTTCAATTTTCCATGCTGACCAATAACTTTGTGTCACTGAACGCCAAAAAAAGGCGTAAATATTTTCACCAAAACGAGAAGTCGCAGGGTCATGCGGTGTAGCGACGTGCTTGTGATGACCGAGGTTATGTTCTATAAAAAAATGCATATAAAACTCGGGCAATAACAAAGCTTTCGATAAAAATTGTTCAAATGAATTATTCCGATGTCCTAACTCATGAGCCACATTAATACCAACTGTACTGCATATAATTCCCACGCTAATCGTCATTCCGATTAATTCATAAGTAGCGGATTGACCTAGAGAAACCGTCCAAAAAAAGTAAATCATTAAGCCATAAAGTAAGGGCAAATTGAGGTAAAGTAACAGATCAAAAAACTTCAAGGTTAATAGATTACTTTCCTCATTGGAGGAAAAATTTTCACT
>CAKZLT010000586.1 GCA_937127195.1 uncultured Saprospiraceae bacterium | reverse complement strand
GTCTTCCTTTCGAGAATTCATCCCCAATACCAAAACGTAACCTTGCATACTTACTGCCAATGATTTCGTTAATGTTTTTCAAGCCATTATGACCGCCATCACTACCTTTTCCCCTTAGACGAATTTTTTCATACGGCAAATTCAAATCATCTACCAAAATTAATAAATTTTCTTTGGGAATTTTTTTCTTTTGCAACCAATAATTCACTGCCTTTCCACTCAAATTCATGTAAGTAGAAGGCTTCAGTAAAGTCAAAGCACGCCCTTTATATTTTATTTCAGCTACATCACCGAGTTTATCTGTTTTAAAAGGCACTTCAAACTCTTCCGCCAACACATCCAGTATATCAAAACCGATGTTATGTCGCGTTTTATGATATTCAGCCCCAATATTACCTAATCCTACTATTAAATATTTCATTTCATCGGGTATTTCTGGTACTTCTTTTTGTTTATTCTTTTTTGAAAAAAAACGTTCAAACCAACTCATGTTTATAGTTTTCAGTCAATTACAAACTACAAAAGAGGCAAGTAATACTACTTGCCTCTTCTATATCTTATGTATAATCACCACAATTAAGGTGAATAATTATATTATTACTATTCAGCTTCTTCTTCTGTCGTTTCGCCCATCATTGCAGAACGTAATGCACGAGGAATAACGATAGTTGCAACAGGAATTGCAGGAGGATTCAATACCTGAATACCTTCTAGTGCCACAATATCACGAACACGAATAGCTTGACCTAATTCCAATTCAGAAATATCAACTGTTACATTATCAACTAAGTTTTCAGGTGTAGTCAAAATGCTCACCTTACGAAGACTTTGTTGTAATTTACCACCCGTTTTTACACCTGGTGCGCTACCAGTTACCCTTACAGGTACTTGAGCTTTAACTACTTTTTCTGGAACTAACTCAATGAAATCAATGTGCATGATATCATCTGTTACAGGATGAAATTGTGCATCTTTTAAGATTGCTTTATAGTTAGCACCATCTACTGTAATATCAGCCAATTTGAAATCTGGCGTATAAATTAACTTCTTGAATGAACCTTGTGCAGCATGAAAATGAACTATCTTATCACCACCATACATCACACATGGAACGTTTCCTTCTCTTCTGATTGCTTTCGCATATTTCGTTCCAGATTCTTGTCTCACAACACCTTCTATAGCTACCGTTTGCATGACTATATTCTTTGATTTTGCCTAAAAATTCTTATTTCAATAATGATTTTAGATAACAAAAACTTTTTTGGATGATAAAGAACTGATTTATAATTAGTCTTTTCACTTTTCTTAAAGTTACCTATCTAAAAGCGAATGCAAAAATAGTTAAATATCTGAATGATAAAAAACATTCGCACTTTTTTTTCTTTATTTAAAAAATTAAGGCTCGGATGCTTTCATATCACCCGAGCCTTTTTGTGACTCAATAGGTCTAAAAAGTAATATCGTCTCCTTGTTTTTCACTCAAAAACAATTGCGAAATCGAACGATGCTCACAAACGTTTTTGATGGCTCTAGCAAACAATTTGGCAGTAGAAAGCACCTTAATCTTTGGGCTTTCTTGCTTCAAAGGAATCGTATCACATACAATCAATTCGACCAAAGGAGATGCCTCAATTCGCTCATAAGCTGGCCCCGAAAGCACAGGATGCATACAAATTGCACGAACACTCTTTGCTCCTTTGTCCATAATCAACTGCGCCGCTTTGGTCAATGTACCAGCCGTATCAATAATATCATCCACCAAAACCACGTCTTTACCTTCTACATCTCCAATAACGGTCATTCCAGCTACTTGATTCGCTTTTTCGCGGTGTTTATCACAAATCACCAAGTCCGCTCCAAAGTATTTAGCATACTCACGCGCACGCTTCACACCACCAACATCAGGGGCAGCGAACGTAAATTTAGAACCGCCTAGCATTTCTAAATATGGATAAAAAATAATCGTCGATTGTAGATGATCCACAGGAATATCAAAAAAACCTTGGATTTGGTCTGCATGTAAATCAATAGTTACTACTCTTGTAATACCAGCTGCTTCTAATAAATCAGCAACTAATTTTGCTGTAATTGGAACTCTAGGAGCTGCTTTTCTATC
>CAKZLT010000585.1 GCA_937127195.1 uncultured Saprospiraceae bacterium | reverse complement strand
TAGTATCTGCATTAGGCCCTTTGAGTAGCCAACCCGTCTGTGGATTAGTCAACACTCCAGGTTCTACGGTCAATGCAATTAAAAAATAATCGGTTACTTCATCTATAAAATAAGTATTGGTTGCAATTGAACTAGCCTTTCCATTTTTGTAAGCAATTGCTCGAATAGTCGTCGTTTCATTAAGAATAATTGGTGAAGAATAACTCGAATTTCGACTAGAAGGCTGGTTACCATCTGTTGTATAATATATTTTACTCCCGATTTCGCTCTCCAAAGAAAGGCGAATCGCACTAGTATATTTACCAGCTTCTTTACTAAATTGAACAGAAAAATTCTTTTGTGCCTGAATATTTAAAAACAAGAATAAGCAAAATCCTGTTAGGAGATATTTTATAGAAGAATTGAATTTCATAGTAAGATTCTATTGATAATCTGTAACTTTGAGTTTCAAACTTCATAGTCATTCAAATTCTATGAAGCTTGATAATTTTAATCAAATATATGACTTAAAATGAGAAGATTTTATTCTAAACTACTTCTATTCGGAGAATATACCATTATAAAAGGCTCTTCCGCCCTCGCTATTCCTTACGAAAGGTATTCTGGTTCGTGGACTTTTGATGGCAAAAATTCTTTATCCAATGAAATATTAAAAAAATGGTGTGAATTTTTGAGTCATTCTGATAATGAAATAGGTGTTGATATAGATGCTTTTCGTCAAGATATATCAAATGGACTTCAATTTAATTCTAATATTCCACAAGGGTATGGAGTTGGAAGTTCGGGGGCTTTAGTCGCTGCACTACTACACGAATATGTGACAAAAAACAAGGATATTTATAATGAAAAAAAAGATGTGTTTTTTTTAAAAAATGCCTTTAAAATACTCGAAGTATTTTTTCATGGAAAAGGCTCAGGAACTGACCCTTTAGTTTGCTACCTTAATCAACCTATTTTGTTTGAGGCAAGTGGCAAAATACAGAAAATAAACAGCTTTAACTTACAATCAAATGACAAAAATAAAACCTGTTTTTTAATCAATACACTCATACCACGCAAAACAGAACCATTAGTCAAGGTTTTTTTAGAAAAATGCAAAAACGAATCATTTAACCTTGCCTGTAAGAATGAACTTGCAATTCATAATAACAATGCGATTGATGCTTTGATTCAAAATAATAATATTGATTTTTTTAAAGCTATTCATCTTATTTCAGCCCTTCAATACGAACAGTTTCAACCAATGATTCCTAATAAAATCAAATCCATTTGGAAAAACGGCTTAAATTCTAATCATTATCAACTCAAATTATGTGGCGCAGGTGGCGGTGGATTCGTGTTAGGATTTTCTTCTGATTGGCAAAAAACTAAAACTGAACTTTCTGATTTTGATTTACAAGTTGTTTTTAATTTATAAAAATGGCTATTACTATAAAAGAAACATCTATAGAAAAGGTATATTTTCTTTCAACTCAAATTCCTGAATTTATAGAGCCTTATCCTATTGAAGAATATCAAAAACGCTTAAAAAAAGTAAATCATTTGGCACTAGGTGCATTTGAAGGTACTAATCTTATTGGCTTTAAAGTTGGCTATGAACTCAATAAAAGCGTTTTTTATAGTTGGATGGGCGCAATTGCTCCTAACTACAGAAGGCAAAATATTGCAAAGCAATTAGCACAAGTACAAGAAAAATGGGCAAAAGAACAAGGATATAAAACGATAAGATTTAAAACAAGAAATAAACTGAGGTCAATGATTATTTTTGCTATCAAGAATGACTTCAATATCATTGATATAGAACCTAGAATGGATATTGGAGAAAATAGAATTGTGATGGAAAAGGGCTTATAAAAAAAAGCAGTGAGCATCCTAAGACACTCACTCCAACCTCTCTCAAAAGCAAAGTAAATTATCCTTTATGTTGATTATCCAGCATTTACAGCTACTTCAACATTTTGTATTTTTAACGAAAGCATAACTTCTAAGTCATCTTTCTTGGCTGTTCTCAAAGTGTCAATTGATTCTTTATAGAGTTTGTAATCTTCGCATTCTTTATATACAATTTGCTTCCTGTTAACTTTTATAACAATTTGAAAGCAAGGGTTTTCTTTTCTAAAAAAAAAGCGAGTCAGAACGTTTTCTATTTCACTTCCCTTTATTGGGTTTCTTTTCATTTTGGAAGATGGTTTACGCGTTCATTATGATAATACAATGATACTACAAGGTCGAAAATATAACTTATCATTTTTTTTCATTTCGTGACACTCAAAAAGATAAAAATAAAATTTAAACACAAAAAAACATCGTCACAAATAACAAAACAAACAAAGCTCCAATCAATTCCAAATCAAAAAATGACAGTCTAACCTTTTCTAAAAAGACAGTTAGTCAGCATATTCCGTCATTTTGACATAAAAAGACAGATGGCATAAGCTTTGGACTTAACTGTTAGATTTTTTTACCAATAAAGCAACATTAAAAAGATATGCAAACAGGTAGTATTTCAGTACAAACCGAGAATATATTTCCGATTATTAAGAAGTTTTTATACTCTGACCAGGAGATATTTTTACGCGAGTTAATTTCGAATGCAGTTGATGCCACTTCAAAACTCCGTACATTGTCAAATAGAGGCGAAGTAACAGGTGAATTGGGTGATACTCATATTGAAATATTAATTGATAACGAAGCCAAAACACTAACTATTCGTGACCGAGGAATCGGAATGACGGAAGAAGAAGTGATGAAATATTTGAATCAAGTAGCCTTTTCTAGTGCTACCGAATTCTTAGAAAAATATAAAGAAGGTAGTATTATTGGTCATTTTGGTTTGGGTTTTTACTCTGCCTTTATGGTTGCTAATCAAGTTGATGTAATCACAAAATCATACAAAGACGCACCTGCTGTCAAATGGACTTGTGATGGAAATCCTGCCTACACGCTTGAAGCTGCGGATAGAGATTTTCGTGGAACTGACATCGTTCTTCACGTTGAAGACGAAAGTAAAGAGTACTTAGAAGAAGGTCGTATTCAGGAATTATTGACAAAATACTGTAAGTTTTTACCAGTTGAAATCAAATTCAAGGACGAAGCTATCAACAATACTTCTCCTGCGTGGAAAAAGCAACCTTCAGAATTGACTGATGAAGATTACATTGCTTTTTATCAAGAGTTATATCCTCATAGTGACCAACCATTATTTTGGATTCACTTAAATATCGACTTCCCTTTCAATCTAACTGGTGTTTTATACTTCCCTAAGTTGACTAACAACTTGGAAGTTTCTAAAAACAACATTCAACTTTACTCTAATCAGGTTTATGTAACTGATAATGTAAAAGAAATTGTACCAGAGTTTTTGATGTTATTACACGGTGTAATTGACTCACCAGATATTCCTTTGAACGTATCGCGTAGTTATTTGCAAAGTGATAGAAACGTTAAGAAAATTACGAGTTACATTACTAAAAAAGTAGCTGATAAGTTACACGACTTATTCAAAAAAGACCGTGAAGCATTTGAAGGAAAATGGAATGATATAGGTACTTTTATCAAATACGGTATGATTACCGAAACTAAGTTTGATGAAAAAGCGACCAAATATGTTTTGTTGAAAAACTTGAAAAACGAGTATTCTACAGTAGAAGAATACAAAGAAAAAGTCAAAGCAACACAAACCGACAAAAACGGTAAAATCGTTTTATTATACTCTAATAATCCTATAGAACACCATTCTTACATCGAATCTGCTACGAATGCAGGATATGATGTATTGGAATTTGATGTGGTTTTAGATAATCACTTCATGCAACATTTAGAAACCAAAAACTCTGATATTACTTTCACTAGAGTAGATTCGAATACTATTGACAAATTAGTTGATAAGGACGAAAAGCGCGAAAGTGTATTGAGTGATGATGTTCAAGATGAGTTAAAGGTTTGGTTTACGAAGCGTGCAGAAGCAGACAAAGCAACTGTAGAAATGGTAGCTTTATCTCCAGATGAGATGCCTGTCGTGATTACAAAACCTGAGTTTATGCGTCGTATGCAGGAAATGTCAAGAATGCAAGGGAATAATGCTTTTGGTAATTTTCCTGAGACATTCAATTTGATTGTAAATACGAATCACACGCTTATCAACGAAAAGTTATTGAACTTGGAATCCGAAGAAGAAAAAGTAGAGTTGGTTGATTATTTATATAATCTAGCTCGCTTAAACCAAAATATGCTTAAAGGGCAAGATTTGGCTTCTTTTGTTAAGAAAAGTATCAACTTTTTAGGATAATCGAATGTGTAAGAAACCGTGTCGTTTTTTTAAATCGACACGGTTTAACTGTCCAAAAATTCAAGTTATTCTAAGTTTAAAACATTAAGGATTTGGTAGTTTT
>CAKZLT010000584.1 GCA_937127195.1 uncultured Saprospiraceae bacterium | reverse complement strand
TATAAGCCTGGAACTTCTCTAGGTGCTTGGATTCGTCGAATTATGATAAATACTTCTATTGATTTTTATAGAAAAAATATCCGTAGAAGAACAGAAGATCTTGATAAAGCACAACATCAGACTAGCTCGGATATTGACCCGATTAGTAATTGTAGTGCAAAAGAAATACTATTATCTGTGCAGAAATTATCACCTGCTTACAGAGCCGTCTTTAACTTGTATGCCATTGAAGGATATTCTCATAAAGAAATAGCTAAACAACTAGGAATATCCGAAAGTACTTCAAGGTCAAACTTGGTAAAGGCAAGAACAAAACTTAAACTAATGCTTTCATCTAAATATCCCCACCATGGAAAATAATTATATGGACAAATTGGTGCGTGATTCGCTCGGAGACTACGAAATGAACTTTCCAGCCTCTGATTGGGACGAAATGGAGCAGCGACTGGATAGGTCGGACTCTATGCGCCGAAAATTATACCTGACAAAGGGAATTGAAGTTTGCTTAATGGTGTTTGCTATTTGGACAGCCGTGCATTGGGTGCAATCGGATATTAAAACAACGGATGTATCTACACAGCAATTTGTTGAAGAACAATTGCAACAATCAAAAATGCCAATGATAACACCTATTCTTTCGACAGAAGAAGTAACTGCTTCCGATGATGAAGGAAATAATAGTGAAATCATTATCAAAGAAGTAATTGAAAATGAAGCTTCTTATGAAAATATGCCAATCGCTCAAACTGAAAAAAGAGCAACTAGCTTGGAAACAGTCAAAGCGGCATTGGAAGAAATTCCATCTATATTAAATAACCAATCAAATGATTTGCCTATAGAATCGGGACTTTACACTAATAAAAAATCTGTTTTAGATAAAGCTGCAACTGAAAATGTAGGAAATAATACTAATCAAGCAAAAGTATTTGCAGTTAATCATTCGACTTTCATTCCTAGTATTAAAGCGGAATTATTGAAAAACGATTTGCTTGAACCTAAAGCCTTAGAATTGTCTGTGATGCCTAAAAATATTTTAGGAGAAGATAAATCTAAAGGAATTAAAAAAGACCGTAAATTCAGATTAGGTATCATTGCTTCGATGGATTGGTTCAATATAAGAACGCCAAGTGCAGTTGCTGTAACCAAAGAGTCTAGTGCATTGAGCGTAAGCGGAGGATTTTCCTTTGATATAAAAGTGAACAAAAAATTAAGGTTGGAAAGCGGTATTTCGGCATCAAAAAGGACGCATACTGAAAAAAGTATATCTATGGGATTCAATAGTACGCCCTTAGGTACAAATGGACAAACCTTTATTGGAGAACGCATAGATTTAAAAACAACCGCTCTTGAAATTCCTTTGAATGCTAAATATGAATTTCTAAAAAAGAAAAAAACATCAGCCTATGTGTTGGCAGGCATAAGCAATCACTTAATTATGTCTATTCAGAATACATTGTTTGAGAAAAATATAACCAATCAAAGTAATTATGACCTGACTATTCAGACAGCAGGAAGAGGAAGTGCATTAGAATCAGGCTTGGCAGACCAAGGAGAATTTAATAAAAATCACTTCATCTCTTTGAATGTGGGGCTAGGAATAGAACATCAATTGAATGATCGCTTATCCATATTTGCACAAGGAGGTTATAAGCATGGTGTCGATGGAATTGGCAGACACGATGACCAAATTTCTTCTGTTTCAGTAGCAACAGGTATGAGAGGAGCATTATAAAAAATATGTTTTTTAAAGAAAAAGGAGTCGAATTTCACTAGAAATTCGACTCCTTTTTCTTTCTACTATCAAATGCTTTTTATAAAAAACACTATTGAAGTACTTACATTCGCTAAAAAAAAACTTAAAAAAACATTAATTAAATTTCTTTTTGAAAAAAAATGAACTAAAAATGAATTATTTCAAAAGAACTTTTGTTAGTGTAATATTGTTGTGAAACAAAAAATAAATTCTAAGAATCCCTTTTTAGAAAAATTTATTACTACAAAGCACCCTTTTTCAAGAACATACTTTTATAAAGACTTTTTAATAGTAATAGTAGCCTTTTTTATAAAAAAAGACGTTTTATTTCATTAAAAAGCAATAGGTATCATTATAAATTTCATTTTAAAAGATTTATAACTTAATTTCGCAGTAAGTTCTCATAAAACATTAATAATTAAAATTTTAAGCTATTAAGTAAGCAACAATAAAAGAGCTTTTTTTGAAGTGACAATCAAAAATAAGAATGCTTTACAAAATAGCAATTGATAATTTAATATCACAGACAGAGAGCAAGTGCTTTCAATATTTCTTAACGAAAAAAATTATGAACATGTAACTATGTAATATTTTAGTTTTAGAAACCTTTGCCTGTGTTGTATTAAAAGTAGCAAAACATCTTTATGTCGAAACGTTTAGTAAAAGTAGCCAAAGAATTAAATGTTGGTACTACAACTATTGTCGAGCATCTAACGAAAAATGGTTTTGAACTCGAAAACCGCCCAACGGCGAAAGTCTCTGACGAAATGTACAATGTACTTTTGAGAGACTTCGAGAAATCTATTGCCATCAAAGAACGTGCAGACAAACTCACAATAGGATCAAGGCAGAGAAAGGAAGCAGAAGCAGCAGCTCGCGAGAAAGAACGCCTTGCTAAAGAAAAAGAACGCCTTGCCAAAGAGCAAGAACGTAAAGCCCTAGAGGAAGAAAAGAAAGCTTTGCTGGAAGCTCGTAAGAAAGAAGACGCTGCAAGATTGGCAGTAGAAAGAGAAAAAGCACGTAAAGAAACGGAAGCTAAGGAGAAAGAAAAACGTAAACTCGCAGGAGTTAAAGTTGTCTCTAAAGTTAACCTTGATAAAAAAGGTAACGTTGTCAATAAAAAAGGTGGTTCTCCTAAAGGAACACCTGCGGCTAAAAATAAAAAGGAGAAAACTCCTATCACACCTGTTGTAGAATCCAAATCTACACCTGTATCAAAAGAAAATTCTAAGTCATCCGATAAAGGAAAGGAGAGTACTACGGAAGGAACAACTCCTCCTATCGGACAGGGTACTTTTCGTGCTAAAACCCCTGAATTGAAAGGTTTGAAAATTAAAGGTAAAATTGACCTTAATAAATTTTCTAAGAAGCCAGTCAAAAAGGAAGACGACAAGAACAAGAAAAGAGAAGGCAATCGCCGCAATCGCAGAAGAGGAGAAAAGAGCATTACTCCTAAAGATAATCTTCCTGCAAATAAAGGTACAGAAGAAGAAAATAAGGATCGTAAACGTCAGCCTATCGCTTCATCAGATGATTCTGGTGCTAAGAAGCGTAAGCGCAAACGCAAAAAAATTATTCCGCCAGAGTTACCTGTCGGTGGAGGTAATAATAACGAAGGTGGCGATAACAGAGGCCCGAGAGATAATCGTCCTTCTGGTGTAAGACGTAGAAGAGGTGCAATTAGATCAGGAGCTAAGTCTAATGAGCCAAAAGAAGTTTCTAAAAAAGAAATTGAAGATAAAATAAAAGCAACCATGGCTCGCCTTTCGGGTGGTGGTAAAAATAAACGTCAAAAGTTACGTCGTGATAACCGCGAGCGTATGCGTGAAAAAGAAGCGCAAATTGAAGCAGATAACACTTCAGACAAATTAGAAGTATCGGAATTGATTTCGGTATCAGAATTGGCAAGTGTGATGAACGTTTCGATTACTGATGTAATTACAACTTGTATGAGTGCAGGGGTGATTGTATCAATTAACCAACGTTTGGATGCTGAAATCATTGAGCTAGTTGCTAGTGAATATGGACATGAAGTTGAATTTATCTCTGCTGAAGTTGAATTAGAAGAGGAAGATGACTTTGTAGATGATCCGAAAGATATAGTGGATCGTGCGCCTGTCGTAACAGTTATGGGACACGTCGATCACGGTAAGACATCTTTACTGGATTATATTCGTAAAGCGCAT
>CAKZLT010000583.1 GCA_937127195.1 uncultured Saprospiraceae bacterium | reverse complement strand
AACCCAGTGATTCCGGATAACGCTTGCACCCTCCGTATTACCGCGGCTGCTGGCACGGAGTTAGCCGGTGCTTATTCTTACGATACCGTCAAACCCTCATAAATGAAGGTGTTTCTTCTCGTACAAAAGTAGTTTACAACCCATAGGGCAGTCATCCTACACGCGGGATGGCTGGATCAGGCTTGCGCCCATTGTCCAATATTCCTTACTGCTGCCTCCCGTAGGAGTCGGGTCCGTGTCTCAGTACCCGTGTGGGGGGTCACGCTCTCACGCCCCCTAGTCATCGTAGACTTGGTAAGCCGTTACCTTACCAACTATCTAATGACACGCACACCCATCTTATACCGCTAATGCTTTAACCTCTCGGTACCATGGGGTATTAATCTCCGTTTCCAAAGGCTGTCCCCCTGTATAAGGTAGGTCGTGTACGCGTTACTCACCCGTGCGCCAGTCTCTCCGAAGAGATCCTTCGACTTGCATGTATTAAGCCTCCCGCTAGCGTTCATCCTGAGCCAGGATCAAACTCTCCATAGTAAATTTTCTTTATCTATATATTTAACTCATCCAATAAATTGAATAAGCAATAAGATGTCAAATTGTGTTACCATAGACAGAATTAACGTAGCTTATACTTAATGATTATCCCTAATCATTAAGCTATAATTTCTAATATTTATAATTCCTAAATCAATTACATTTTTTTCTTCGAATTACGCGACCTTACCATATAATTTAATATATGATTATTGTCTTCTATAATTTTCCTATAACATATTCGTTCTTATGTGTCAATGAATGTCAATGAACTTTTTGTAAGTAATTGATAAATACTTTCTCTCTTCTCTGTTGAATACCTTCTGAGTATTTAACGCTCTCTTTATCAATCTTTTACTATATATTTAAACTCGCTTTTGAGCTTAAAGTTTCTTTTTTGTTTGTTAACTTATTTTCAAGATTTAATCGTTAAATTAAGTACTTGTTTCGCTAACTAAGCGGATGCAAAAGTATGTAACTTATTTTAAACATCCTAATTATTTTGAAAACTTTTTTAATTATTTTTTATAGCCTTTTTAAAGAACTAAAACCAAATCAAAAAATATTTTCTCGCTCTGCTTTCAAAGCGGTTGCAAAAGTAAATAATCTATCTTAATTAAACAAATTATTTTGAAAAATTTTTAAATAAAAAATTCAAATCAAGGTTCTTTATAATATTAACCTCTTTCTAAACTCAAATTTATTAAAATCATTTTAAAGCACTTTTGCCTCCTTCCTTAGCGGCTGCAAAGATAAGTAAACTATTCTAACTGCAAAACATTTAATTACTTTTTTATAATTTTATTTATAATAACAAAATTTATAAAATAGCTTTGCTTTCAAAGCGATGACAAAGGTAGATAACTTATTTTAAATCCCTAATTTGGGTGCATTTCATAATTACACATTACGCTCTTAATCTGAAAAACTTCTGAACTCTATTCCAATGTCCACTCATATTAACTACTCTGATATTAAGCATATTCTTTGCTCCATTTTCAGACCAGCGCTGACCAGACAATTTCATTCTTTTTTGGATAACTGTTCGATGTGCCGACTCAATTGCTCCTGAACCAATCAATAAATTTCGATTTAAATATTTAGGGTAATTCATTATTATCCATATATGTTTTTAAACTTTGTTTTTCTGATTTTTGTTTTTTGTTTTACACTCTAATTTATTTAATTTTTCCCAACAGTTTTTTACTCCTTTATGCTTTAGAGAGTCGCTAATATCTTCCATAAATTGGGTCTTCTCCTTTCCCTTTTTTATTAAGGATACGAATGCCCCAATATGCTCCATGGCATGAAAAAAATCTAAAATTTAAGAAATTTGAGTAGCTTTAGGGTATTCAGCCGTAATCCAATTCCATTGCCAACGGGCACCGTCATTAATGAAAACTAAATTTTCATTTCGGTCAGAATATCTATCTAAAATTTTTGAAAAGGATGTTTCAAAAACAATATGACTACCTAAATGAGCTACATATTCACTGTTCCTCAATCAATTACGGTTATTCGTTTCTTTATATATGTCTTGTGAACTAAAAATACGACCAAGCTTCGTTTCTTTCCAACCAGATTCCCGAGTCAGTATCATACTACCATCCATTTGTCCGTAAATAACACCTTCTTTAGGTAGTTCAGTACGAAAATCTTCCTCTTCTAACCAATTAGCTACTTCGCTTCCAATTTCATCTGTTAAACGATAAATTTTACTATCACTAATTTTTAAATTTAATAAATGACTAGCAATTTCACTACCTTTTTCATAGCTATCTAGCTGTCCTATAAAAACTATTTTTTCATTAAGTAATGGACTTACTCTACGGTTATTGTAAAGAACCAAAAGAGGGTTAGAATTACTTATTTCTATCGAACCAAAGGTGCTATCTAAACTTTTTTTTTCGATGGTTGGTTGGCAATTCTCCAACACTTTTCTCTAATACTTCGCGTCCTCGTTCCTGCCAAACTTCAACAAAGTCTTTTTCTAAGTTGTATAAATTATTACTTTTTGATACTTTTTCTATATCTTTCCACTGTGCTTCGCAGAGCAACATATATTCTTTCTTTGTCATTTTTTTTATCCATGCGAAATTATGAAATGCCCCCCCTAATTTAATAGTTCATTTTTATAAAAAAATGTAACAACTCTTTAATTAGATTAAAATATCAGATACAGAAAAAAATAATACGCCAGTGTAGTTCAATTAGCATACAAACAAAGTACATTGTCGATGAATGAAATACCAAGATGAAGTGGTAAGTTTACACCCAAACTATTGCAATAAATGTAAAATTTACTAGCTAACCATTAATCAAAGCAAGCTAATCATCACACGCTCTACTAAATACCTACCTAGGGAGGTAATTAAAAAGCGGAAAAGACTTCCTATCTTTCTGAAATGTCACAATCAAAAAAGGAAGTCTCCGTATCGGCTTATAAAGCCTTAGGACTAAAAGTAAAGAAGTTAGAAGAAAATACCAAAGATTTACGTTCAGAAGGTCGGAAACTTCGAAAACGAATAAAAAGCCTAGAAAGTAGTAGAGAGGGTTGGAAAGGGAAGGCAGTCAGTCGCCAAGAAAAGTGTAAAATACAGGAAAAGAAGTTTTTACGTCAAACAAAAACAATTAAACCTAAAAGACATCATTATCCAATATGGTTAATTACTTTGGTAGTTAACTTACAAATATATTGTCATTGCAGTTATGGTAATATCAGAAAAGTATTAGAACTCTTACAAAAGGATTAACTCTTACAAAAGGATTATATGTACGGCTGTTCGAATATAGAAGCAAATCGGGCAATACCCTGCGAAAAAACGCTTCAAAACTGGATGTCAAAAGCGGGATTTTATCATATAAAACAGTCTGATAATGAGGTGTTTGAAAAAGAAGTAGCATTGATAATAGATGAGAGTGTTCGAGTAGGGTCAGAAAAGTTATTTTTAGCCTTATTAATCCCTGTGAATAAAGTAAAAAACGCTATTTTGAGTTTTACAGATGTCCGCATATTTTATCTAAAAGGTTCAGAAAGCTGGAAAAGTGATAAAATAGCAAAAGCATTGAAATCAAAATTATCATCAGAGGGATAAGGCGAACGAAAAGTCGTTTTTCTAATATATAAATTGCTTCTTTTTCAGTAGTTTAGCGTTCAAATTGTAGTAATTATAATTTTCATAATTTTACTCAAAATGGATTCCATTCAACTATTATTACAAGAAGTTAAGCAAATAAAAGATAATCGTAAAAGTCGTGGTCAGCGTTACCGTCTTTATAACCTTCTTTCAATTATCATTTTATCAGTGATTGCAGGAGCGGACGATTATGTTGCGATTTCAGAGTATTGTAAAAGTAAAAAATATTTTTTGCTGAAGCATAATTTAATTGATGGTCGTAATTATCCTTCACATGACCTTTTTCGGCTTATTTTACAAAATTTGAATAAAGAACAATTTTCAGAATTGTTGGCAAATTGGCTAAATCGAGTTATTGAATTACAAGACTTGCCAAGTTCGATTGATGGAGATTTGCCACAAAAAATGATACATATTGATGGTAAATCTCTTCGTGCGAGCCGAAGTGGTAGGCAACACACTCGAAGTGCTCTTCAAATTGTTACTGCCTATTGTAGTAATAATTCAGTGAGTATTGGTCAATCAATTATTGATAAAAAAAGTTGTGAGAAAACTGCAATACCGCAATTGCTCAAAATGATTGATATTAAAAATACTTTAATAACAATTGATGCTATTGCAAGCTTTAAACAAAACGCAAAACTTATTTTCGACCTTAAAGCAGATTATTTATTAGCTCTAAAAAAGAACAATAAACACTTGTTTTTGGAAGTTGAGAGCTTTTTCACCAATTTTGAAGACACTTCCTTAATCGTAGATGTCTTTCAAAACGAAAATAAAGGACATGGAAGAATTGAAAAAAGAAAGTGTCGAATTATTAGTGATTTAAGGTTTTTCCCTGACCTTAAAGATTGGAAAGGAATTCAATCTTTAATTTGCATAGAATCTCAAAGAACATTAAACGGTAAAACGAGTAATGAAAAAAGATACTATATTTCTAGTTTGAAACCTAATGCAAAGATTTTAGCTTCTGCGATTCGCAAGCATTACCTGCCCCGAAACCTCGGAGGGACTGTTAAAAATGAATTACATTGGTCTTTAGATGTTGTTTTTAACGAAGACAGATGCAGAATAAAGCACAAACAAGCTGCTGCTAATTTTGCTGCAATAAGACGATTTGCTTTAGCTTTGCTTAAAAATGCTAAGTTGTCAAAACTCGGAATAAAAAATCAAAGACTGCAAGCTGCTTGGAGCAATGATTTTTCAGAAATGGGATGAATTGGATGATGAAGCACAATAAAAATTAGAACCGTTAAAAGAGCATCACCCAATAGTTAATCAGCTTGATTATTGTATTGACATAGTCAACAGGCTCTCTAAATTACTGAAATAAAGTGGTTTAAATATTAGTAATATTAAGCAATCAATAGAGTGGGTAGAACAAGAATTAAAAAAGGATATAGAGCAGAATAGCAAAAAGTTTCTTTCGTTTCTTAAAGAATATTTAAGTCAATATCAAGAATTTATAGAAAAAGAGGAATGTGAAGGTAAGACTGTTCATGTTTGTTCGGATGTAATAGAGCGATTATTTGGATGTTACAAAGCAAAATTAAGTGATAATTATTTCGTGACTGCTAGTTCTATTGCTTTAGAACTTCCCTTGATGTGTTTATCAAGAGAAGTTCTAAATGCTACTTTAATGCAGTCGCTAGAACAGATTACTATGTCCAAAATAAAGGCTTGGAGGAATGAGCAATTTACTGAAAATCAGATAGGTATGAGAGCTAAATTCTTGAAAAAATGTCCCTAGTTTTCAAAATTTTCACCTCCCTATATCCTACCTATCATTCCAATTACTATAGAATACTATAACCATGAAGTTTTGTGTGGTTTTGAGTGAGTAGATTGAGCTAAATTATTAATCAATAAGATATATGCTAAAAAGTGAGGAGTTAGAATATATTTTTTTGAAATTCAATTAGACTGGGTGTAAATCTGATATGCGACAATTTGTTATAGCCCCATTAGACTTAATCCGGTCTTTTATTCAAAAAAAATAGCATCTAAAAAAAGAAGGGGTAAGCTATCAATCTTAATGAATAACCATTTTAGGCTTTCTCCTTTAGATTAGAAAGCAGGAAAGCTTCTAAAAGAGGGGAAAATTATATTCTAGAATAAGAAAAGCCCAGTAGAATTAACTACTGAGCTTTCTTATATATTGAGTTGGCGACGACCTA
>CAKZLT010000582.1 GCA_937127195.1 uncultured Saprospiraceae bacterium | reverse complement strand
GGCGATTATTATCATTTGTGTGACGATTGCTTTTATTACAAAAACCATTTGGAGTAGCCGTAGAGAGTAACTCCTTGTAATCCTTAGAATATGTTTTATCTATTAAGTTATGATATTAGTAATGACAAGCTAAGATTAAAAGTCTCAATGCATCTACTAGCAAGTGGATGTATTAGGCTTCAAAAATCTGTATTTATTGCACCTAACTACAAGAGTAAAGAGTTTTTTTTATTGAAAAAACAAGTATTAAAACTAATCAATGACCACCAAAAAACGGATAATGATAGCTTTTTGTGTTTTAAAATAACACCCAAACAATTACCCGATATTTGGTGGCAAACACCTAACCCTAAAATTACTTTTGAAAATCAAGCTTCAGAATGGTTTTGAGCGAAATAAGGCTATTTTTTTAGTTATACTAAGACTATTTTTTTGTATATTTACCTTATCAAAAAGGTTGATGTAATAATTTATAAAATCTTTTGATTGAATATTGTAAATCAATTACTTCATTGTTAGTGTTTTATATATTATATTTTTTACGTATAAAAAAGCGCATCCATTTTAGTGAGGATTGCGACGAGATGGGTTCGATTCCCTAGCTTGCCACGAGTTTTATTATAAAAAAGCGCATCCATTTTAGTGAGGATGAATAGAAATGTGAAGCAAGAAAAAGGATTGAAATCTAAAATTCAATCCTTTTTCTTGCTTTTCGTTTTTGTATTCATTCTATGTTAAATTTTTTCTATTCAAGTACCTTTTTTTACCCTTTTTCAATAAGAACAAGATATATTTGCAAAAAAATAGAAAGGGTATGAAAGAAGTATTGAAGCACTTTCAATCAATGAGCACAGAGGAATGGTTCACCAAAATAGAAGACCAATTAAAAAGCGTGGCACAAGCGGAGTTACTACATCTTGAGGAAGTGAAAACCGAACGCTACGAGCTTGACAAGGACGAATATCAGTGGAAAGCAAGTGAAATTATCACGATTGAAGATATAAAAACAGGTAATCAGGCAATCGAAAGCGCATTGATGAATGGCATTGTTGCGCCCGTTTTGGTGATAGACCAACCAATGAAGGTGCGCGAACTCGAAGACCTTCTGGATGAAATACCGCTGAATTACACGGCGGTGAACTTTGAAGTGAAGGACGCGGATTTGGTCAAGACTTTCTTATCAAAACTTTATAGAAGCAAAAACCTTTGGACAAATCTAAAAGGAACTTTTGCGATTCAAACGTTTTCTGATACCGAAATCACTCGATTGATAGAACAAGTCAATGCGGTGTTGCCTCAATTTAAGTTATTGTCCGTTGATGCCCAAAAGCATTATCAAGGCAAGTCTCAGACGGTGCAAGAGTTGACCAACACGCTTTTGGATGCAGATGCTATTTTTAAAAAATTAAAACCTTTTGACCTTTCAGAAAATAGAATCCAACAGCAGATATTTGTTACATTCAGCATCGATGACCATATTTTTACGAGTATCGCCAAAATCAAGGCATTTCGTCAACTCTGGCTTCGATTAGCCAAAAAACACAAAGTTGCTTTTCCAATGTCGCCCGCTATTCATGTCCGAACGATGGCACAAAACGCAGAAACGCCCGACGATTTTATTATGAAAATGCTGCTACAAGCCATCACAGGCATTGTAAGTGAAGCGAATCAAATCGTATTGACTCCTTCTGAGGGATTAAGTTTGGAAGAAAATTTGGAGGTTTCGCGAGCCATTCACGAAGGAATTAAAGTGGCGTATGCATTTCCTTTTTTTAAAAAAGAAACGAAAACGACCCAATATATTGACGAAATGTCGGAGCAATTAACAGCAATTGTTTGGAAGGCATTTGAAGAAAAGGAATAATAATTATTAATGAATGTTTATGCAAAAGCACTTTTGCGTAACATCAGCTTGTAATTGTATATTTGTAAAAAAATAAAAACTATGAAAGGATTATTACGCGCCTTAGTTGGGATTTTGGCGACGATAGTTATTGTGGTATTGATAGAAAGAACAATGGTTTCTTTTGAGTTTTTTCCAGATACAGAATCGGCTGTTGCAACAGTTGAAAAGCCAGATTCTTTGGCGGCAGATTCATTGAAAGAAGTAAAAAACCAAAAAATCAAGGGGGCTAAATTGATGACTTTGAGCGATGGGACGACCGCCAAAGCAAATAAAATTTATAAAAAAAGTATTCCTCTAGACGACAAGTACTTGGTTAATATCACGCATAGCGACACGATTCATAACTATATGAATGAAATAACTATTGGGTTTGAATTTGAGGAAAAAGACTTGATGAATAGTATTCAATTCTTAGTGATTGATGGATTTGATACCAAAAGCGATAAGACCTATAAGCAATTTTATAAACCCATATCAGGCATAAATACGCTGACTTTAAAAAATAACTTTACGGAAGGAACACATATTTTTAGGGTTGGTTATTTCTTTAAGCGAGATGTAGAACGCAAAAAGTATCAATTTTATCACCAAGAGTTTAAACTTTTGGTGTTGGAGTAGGAGAGTAACAACGATTTTTTGTCAAAAAAATGTTTTTTTGAGGGGATAAGCCAAAAAGATAGTTCACAGATTAAAATATATAAAATCCTCAACTATCTTTGCGCCAAATTAGAACGAAACTCACTAACAACAAAATATAAAATTCATGGGATTTGTAGAGCTTTTTTCGATGCCCGAAACTTGGGTTAGTCTGATGATGTTGACCTTTATGGAAATCATCTTAGGAATTGATAATATCATTTTCATTACTATTGCATCGAACAAACTACCTAAAGAACAACAAAAACGAGCAACAAATATTGGTTTGTTATTAGCAATGGGATTTAGGATAATGTTACTTTTTGGTATCTCTTACCTGATTGCAATGCAAAGTTCGATATTTGACGTTAACCTATCTTGGCTTCATGCTGCCGTAACGGGGCAGAGTATTATTTTGGCCATTGGCGGGTTATTTTTAATCTATAAGGCAACTTCCGAAATTCACGAAAAACTGGAAGGTGGAAATAATGTCAACATTGAAGGAGAAGATAAAGACGGCAAAAAAACAACCTTAACGCAAGTGGTTATTCAGATTTGTTTGATTAATATTGTTTTTTCATTTGACTCGATTTTGACGGCAGTTGGATTGACGGACTCTGTTCCTGTGATGATTGTAGCTGTTATTGTTTCAATGGGAATCATGATGTTATTCGCTAATCCTGTTGGTAAATTCGTTAATGAGAATCCAACTATTCAGATGTTAGGGCTGTCATTTTTGATATTGATTGGCTTTATGTTGATTGCAGAAGGCGCGCATTTATCTCATTTTGAAATCTTTGGTTCTAAAGTGGGAGTTGTTCCAAAAGGGTATTTATACTTTGCGATTTTCTTCTCCTTGACGGTAGAGTTCTTGAATATGAAGCTGCGCAAAAGAAGTACTGAAAAAGTAAAATTATATACTTATCAGAATAATGAAGAAAGGAAAGAAGAATTTAATGGTTCTTTATAATTCTAGTGGACTGATAAAAACACTTTTGTGTAAAACTAGTTAAAAAATTAAAACCGCTTTATATTGCTTGATTGTGATATAAAGCGTTTTTTATTAAAAAAATGGCTGACGGCATAGCTGTATAGTTAAAGTAATTAGACAAAAGTAAACGCGTATAAATAATTAGGATTTCAAATTTTTAACTTAGAAATGAGACCGTGTCGGTTAAAAAAACCGACACGGTATATTTAGGGCTATTTAGGCGATTTTTTTTATATTTTAATCTATTGGGACAAGCAAAAAAAATCAAAATGCTAGAAAAACAAATAAAAGCAGCTATTCGAGATGTGCCTGATTTTCCTAAAAAAGGCATAATTTTCAAAGATATTACACCGATTTTTTTAGATGCTTCCTTGTCAAAAGCCATTACAGATGCCTTTGTAGAACACGCTCGTACATTGAATATAGATGTTGTTTGTGGATTAGAAAGCCGCGGTTTCCTTTTTGGTGTTGGTATTGCACAAGCATTGAATGTGCCTTTTGTATTGCTTCGCAAAAAAGGGAAATTACCACGAGCAACCATTGAGCAATCTTATGATTTGGAATACGGTCAAGCCATTATTGAAGCACACCTCGACGATATACCGCGTAGTAGTCGAGTTTTGATACATGATGATTTGCTTGCAACGGGAGGAACGGCAGTGGCAGCAGCGGAGTTAATTCAAAAATTGGATGCGAAGGTGGCAGGATTTTCCTTTTTGGTGGAGTTGTCTTTTTTGAAAGGTAGCGAAAAAACTAAGTTATATTCATCAAATATTAAGTCATTAGTGTTGTATTAAGAAACTTTTTTAACTAATTTAGTTTTTTTTATAAAAATTTCTTGCATACTTTTTTATAAAAAAAAGAACAATATTTCGTAAAACGAATTTTCGCTAGTTTTAAAAGTATTTTTTTTAATAAAAAACAAATTTAGTTCTTTTAGTGAAAAAATAGAATTGCCATTTTATCAATAAAATGACCTAAATTTGATTACATTTTTGGAATATTAAAATATAATGAGATGAATAATACAAATGTTGCAACAGATAGTGATTTGCAAATGATAACCCAAAGTGCAAAAGACTTTGCAGAAACTTACATCCGACCTCACATCATGGAATGGGATGAAGCACAACATTTTCCGATAGATTTATTTCGCAAAATGGGCGAATATGGCTTTTTGGGTGTTTTAGTACCTGAAGAATACGGAGGTGTAGGCTTGACTTATCAAGAATATATTAGCATCGTTGTTGAAATTTCTAAGGTTTGTGGTTCGATCGGCTTATCAGTAGCAGCACATAACTCATTGTGTACCAATCATATTTTGAAATTTGGAACGGAAGAACAAAAGCAAAAATATTTACCAAAATTAGCAACAGGACAAGCACTTGGAGCTTGGGGCTTGACGGAAGCAAACACAGGTAGTGATGCTGGTCGTATGAAGTGTGTAGCTGAAAAAGATGGCGATTACTATGTCATTAATGGTACTAAAAACTGGATTACTCACGGAAAATCAGGTGATGTAGCAGTAGTTATTGTCCGTACAGGAGAGCTTTTGGATAGTCATGGTATGAGTGCTTTTGTAATCGAACGCGGTACGCCAGGCTTTTCGGCAGGTAAAAAAGAGAATAAACTCGGTATGCGTGCTTCTGAAACGGCAGAAATGATTTTTGAAAATTGTCGTGTTCACAAGAGTCAAATGCTTGGGCAGGAAGGCGAAGGCTTTATTCAGTCAATGAAAATATTGGATGGTGGACGCGTTTCTATCGCTGCATTGTCTATTGGAATTGCAAAAGGGGCTTATGAAGCTTCTTTGAAATACTCTAAAGAAAGAGAACAATTTGGTCAGCCGATTTCTAATTTTCAAGCAATTGCTTTCAAATTAGCAGATATGGCAACTAAAATCGAAGCATCAGAATTGATGACTCGTAAGGCAGGAATGCTTCTAACAAACAAACAAAAAGTTACGACTGTTTCGGCAATGGCTAAGTATTTTGCATCAGAAACTTGCGTTGAAGTCGCTACGGATAGTATTCAAATCCATGGTGGATACGGTTATACAAAGGATTTTCCAGTTGAGAAATTCTTCCGCGACTCAAAACTTTGTACTATCGGAGAAGGAACTTCCGAAATACAAAAACTAGTTATCTCTAGAAACATCCTTAAAGGGTAGTTTTTTTTGAATGATGAATGTTTAATGATGAAATTTGAATGCTCCGCTGTTTCTTGCTATTACCCTAGACTGAAAACAGGACTTAATCTAAGATGCTAACATACAAAAATTGGGTGCTGATAATCAACAACTCCCCTC
>CAKZLT010000581.1 GCA_937127195.1 uncultured Saprospiraceae bacterium | reverse complement strand
CTGGGGCTGGGCATCGGGTTACCGTTTTGCAGCCTTAGAGGGAAAAGGAAGTAGTAATTATAACCAAACAATTGAGTTACATGGTTTAGGCGATAATAATTATTATCAAGCAGAAGTACTGACTTCAGCCACAGCAGCAAATAATGAAGTTATTATTGACATTTATGCTGATTATACTCGTGCATTAGAGAGTATTTCTGTAAATGGAGGTGCTTTTGAACATGGATTTGCTGGAGATGCACGAACATTATTATTCAATTTTAGCCAACATGTTTTTCAGCAATTTTCAACTTCAACTATTGATTTTAGTGAGGTCAATAGTTTTGAGGTCTTTCCAAATCCAACCACTGGACAAGCAACGATTTCATTAGAAGCGACAGAAGATTTTACTTACCAAGTTTTGATAACTGACGTTTTAGGAAAAACAATTGAGGTTATAAATGAGGTTAGAGGTAATCAACCTATTTCAACTCAAATCGAACAATCTGGTTTGTACTTTGTCCAATTGGTTAAAGACGGTCAAACGGTGATTTCTAAAAAATTATTGGTGCAATAAATTTGTGAAATTAAAAATCAACTAAAATGAAGTGGCTTTATATCATAATTATCATGTTGTTTATTTCTGCTTGTGAAAAAATAGAAATAGAGCCACTTCATTTCTTTGGCTTAATGGAAGTACCCGAAGGTTTTCCAAACGTAGTTGAACCTAATGATAATCAATTTTCACAGAAACGTTGGGAATTAGGCAAAAAGCTATTCTACGACCCAATTATGTCTTCGGATAGTTCCATTAGTTGTGCTTCTTGTCATGCTTCAAATTTGGCTTTTAGCGATGATGTAGCAATGAGTTTAGGTGTTCAAAATCGTTTGGGAACACGCAATTCACCAACACTAGCGAATATTGCTTATCATCCATATTTTACGAGAGAAGGAGGTGTTCCGACTTTGGAAATGCAAATTCTAGTGCCTATTCAAGAACACAATGAGTTTGATTTTAATATTCTGTTGATTGCAGAGCGTTTAAAAAATCATCCAGCTTACGTTGAAATGGCAAGTGATGCATACAATAGAGAACCAGATGCTTTTGTGATTACTCGTGCTTTGGCTTGTTTTGAGCGTAGTTTGATAAGTGGTTACAGCCGATATGACCAATTCGTGAATTATAATAAAAATACTTTAACTCGCTCGGAACAGCGAGGTATGGACTTATTTTTTAGCGAAAAAACAAATTGCTCTAGCTGCCATTCTGATTTTAATTTTACAAATTATGCTTTTGAAAACAATGGACTGTACGAAGAGTATTCAGATGAAGGGCGATTTAGACTAACACAAGATGAAGCAGATAAAGCACTTTTCAAAGTACCAACACTAAGAAATATAGAATTAACCGCACCGTATATGCACGATGGTTCATTTACAACACTAGAAGAAGTTATTGAACATTATGACAGTGGTGGAAAAAATCATCCTC
This sequence comes from uncultured Saprospiraceae bacterium, assembly GCA_937127195.1. Lineage (GTDB taxonomy): Bacteria > Bacteroidota > Bacteroidia > Chitinophagales > Saprospiraceae > CAKZLL01. Next base: position 1,394 of record CAKZLT010000581.1, on the reverse strand, counting down.
ATAAAAATTCGCTTATCCAGCCACTGAATTTATCCAATAAAGAAAAGAAAGAACTCGTCGCTTTTTTAAAAACATTGACGGATGAAAGTTTTACTAATAATCCGTTGTTTCAAAATTGATGAATATGAAAAATTTAAAATACCTAATGCTATTGCTCATTGGTTCGCTTATCTTAGGATTAGTAGCTTGCGACCCAGAGGAAGAAATTATACCTAAGGATGATACGCCTTATGAATTATCTTATGGCGATTTACCTGAGCCAACACTTCCTGCCGATAATCCTTTGACAGTACAAGGTGTTCAATTAGGTAAAATGTTGTTTTATGAAACTATGCTTTCAAAAGATGGCACTCAATCTTGTGCAAGTTGCCACCGACAGCTAGATGGTTTTTCAGATACAACAACTTTTTCTATTGGAGTAGAAGGTTTACCAGGCAAACGTCAAGCTATGTCTATTTTTAATATGGCATGGCATACCAATGAGTTTTTCTGGGATGGTCGAGCGCATTTGTTACGTGACCAATCTTTGATGCCTATTCAAGACCCATTAGAGATGAATGAAACGCTTGAAAATGTCATCACTAAATTGAGTAATGAAAAAGAATATCGTGACCAATTTTCTCGTGCATTCGGCTCTCCTGATATTACATCCGAAAAGATGTCTTTAGCGATGGAGCAGTTTATGTTGAGTATAGTTTCTTATAATTCTAAATATGATAGGTATTTGGCTGGCGATGTTCAATTAACAGATAGCGAAGAAAGAGGTCGAAAATTATTTTTTGAAGAATACAATCCATTTTTTCCAGACCAATCGGGTGCAGATTGTGCACACTGTCACAGTGGACGAGCTTTTACCAATAATCAGTATATGAACAATGGTTTAGATACGGATGCAGAAATTACCGATATTGGTAGAGAAGAGGTGACACAAGACCCAAATGACAAAGCCAAGTTTAAAGTGACCACGCTTCGCAACATAGAAGTTACGCCACCATATATGCACGATGGGCGTTTTCAAACATTAGAAGAAGTTATTGAGCATTATAATTCGGGTATCAAAACTTCTGCTACCGCTGACCCAACGGTTTTGAATACTCAAAGTTCTGGTTTGTTACTTGATGCACAGGATAAACAGGATTTACTCAATTTCTTGAAGACATTGACTGATGATACTTTTTTGAATAATGTGGAGTATGCTTCACCGTTTTAGATTGTTTTTATTTTAGAATTTAAAATACAACCGCCTAACAGCAGTAGGTGTAAAGTATTTTCCTTTAGCAGTCCTAAAACCTTCTGAGTTCAAACGGTCTGCAATAGCTTGGTAAGTATTTCCTTCATTACGTAAATATTTAATATATCCAGAAGCACGACGATTATTTTCATTTTGTTGTGCT
>CAKZLT010000580.1 GCA_937127195.1 uncultured Saprospiraceae bacterium | reverse complement strand
GAATTGGCATTTCAATATATTATTTCAAAAGTAAAAATCATCGCTGACCAAAAAGCGTGTCCTATTTTTTAGGACAGTGGACGGGCTTTTGATAGTCGCCAATAAAAGCCCGTCAGGCGAACACTTACATAATGTTTAATTTTTATTATTAAATCTTGATTATGGGAAATTTCAAAGAGCTACGAGTTTGGAAAGATAGTGTAAGTCTTTCTGCAAATATTTACTATATCACTCGAAAAGAGCCATTTCTAAAAGATTTTGGACTTTCTAGCCAAGTACAAAGAGCTTCGGTATCGATTGCCTCCAATATAGCAGAAGGTGATGAAAGAGGCTCAAATAAAGAAAGTATTTACTTTTTTAATATCGCTAAAGGTTCTCCCGCAGAGGTCATTACACAACTTCATATAGCTCATAAAATAGGTTATATTGATGCTTTAATCTTAGAAAAACTAGAAAATCAAACCGAAAGAATAAGAGCCACTTTAAAAAATTTAATCAAAAGTCGAAAAAATATAGACTCAAACAGGTAATAATAAAACGAGTCATCAAACTAATTAAAGGGCAGATTCCCGTCAGCGAAGCGTCCGTCAACCGTCAAGGCGAAGCCGCCCGTCAACCGTAAAATAAATATGACAGCAGAACAACAGATATGGCAATGGGTTTGGTTAGGTTTTTACACACCCGAAGAAATCCTAGAAATGGTGATGGAAGAGACTTGGCGTACTTATTTTGACTATAAAACTAATGCTGATACACTCGAAACTCAAAAAGTGAAATATCAATTACTTATCGCTCAATTTTTTAACAAAAAAAACAACGCTTCTACTGCTTGGAAATCAAGAACCGATGTGGATAGACTCGAAAATTCTTTTGAAGAACTTAGAACACAAATTGATGTAGTAGCGGTTCATTTGGCAGGAAGAGATTATGATGAAGCCATAGAAAATATTGGTTTTCTTTTTGAAGAAATAGAAGAAGAACCTGAGGGCGATATTTCAAAAGACTTCTGTTTTTATCTTGAAAATGATATTAATAATATGCTTCCTCCTTTAGAAAAAGTTCAAGAACAAAAAGGTAATTTGCCACTTTATTTTGGTCAAAAAGAAGACTCTCATAAACAAAATTTAAGGCTCGGCGAATTTATTTTTAAGGTTTTAAAAAATAATAATTTTAAACTCAATTGGTCAAAAAAAGAAGGCACACCTATCATTATACAAGGTTTTGAATGGCAAAACAGAGGAAAAGGCTGGGAAGAGTAGCTTTTTTATATTAAAAAAAATCATAATATTATATTTTCGACTTTGGTCACAAACATTTTTTGATTATCTTTGAAAGCAAGCTTATTTTTCATCAAAATTTTATTACAAAATGCATAATAGAAGGGATTTCCTCAAAACTTTTGGAGTAACAGCTATGGCTACCAGTTTTGGAATGCTTCCCTTTGATTTATTAGCTCAAAATGATGATTTTATAAAATTGACAATTCTACACACAAATGATGTACATAGCAGAATTGAGCCTTTTCCAATGGATGGCGGTCGTTATCAAGGACTAGGAGGTGCTGCCCGACGCGCAGCTATGATAGAAAAAATCAGAGCTGAAGAACAAGCCGTTTTGCTACTTGATAGTGGTGATATGTTTCAAGGCACACCATATTTCAACTTTTTTGGTGGAGAATTAGAATTTAAGTTGATGTCTCAAATGAAATACGATGCCGCTACAATAGGCAATCACGATTTTGATGCGGGTATTAATGGTTTACTCAAACAACTTCCAAATGCAAATTTTCCATTAATTAATTGTAATTATGATTTCGTTGATACGGTAATGAATGGGCAAACATTACCGCGCATGACTATCCAAAAAGGAGGAATCAAAGTAGGAATTTTGGGCGTTGGAATAGAGCTTGAAGGGCTGGTAGCTGCTGAAATGTATAAAAACACTAAGTATCTTTCGCCTATTGAATGCGCGAACAGAGAAGCTAATATTCTAAAAAATGAAGAACAATGTGATTTGGTGATTTGCCTTTCACATTTGGGCTATCATTATAAAAATGAAGACAAAATTGATGATATTTCATTTGCAAAACAAACCGAAAATATTGATTTGATATTAGGCGGTCACACACATACTTTTTTGGAAAAGCCTGATATTCAACAAAATAAAGCAGGAAAACCTGTCCAGATTCATCAAGTTGGCTGGGGCGGAATTATGTTAGGACGTTTGGATGTTTATTTTGAAAAAAGCACCAAACAATATTGCTCTGATTGCAAACCCTTATATGTAAAGTAGCAGTAGCGAACTAAAAAAGCTTTATTTTGAAATATAGATAGCGATTTAGGTGCAAAAGTCCTTTTTTTTTTGCAACTTCGCACCCCTTTGGGATTCTAAAATGAATATCAATTCACTTCTTGAATCCACAAAGCAAAATTAAATTTTTAGCAACGATAATATATTCATTAAATGACTAAGGATCACGAACTCGTATGGAATAACTGCTTAAAGAGCATCTATAAAGATGTGAACGAGCAGAGCTATAAAACATGGTTTGAACCAATCAAACCCGTTCGTCTCAATGACGATGTTTTGACCATACAAGTTCCTAATAAGTTCTTTTATGAATGGCTAGAAGAACATTATGTTGGTATTTTGAAAACCACTATTCGCCAAGAATTAGGTGTAAATGGTCGATTAGAATATCAAATTTTGATGGCACAACGCTCTTCGGAAGTGAATAATGGCATCAAAGAAAGTATCAATCAAACCTCTCCGAAAAAGACTTTTTCGACTAGAGATACAACTCCTCAAATCAAGAATCCTTTTGTCATTCCAGGTATTAAAAAACCACAGATTGACCCACAGCTTA
>CAKZLT010000579.1 GCA_937127195.1 uncultured Saprospiraceae bacterium | reverse complement strand
GTATCTGGTAACAATCATAATCATTTGGTAGATGTGCCTGGTGATTTTAGAACCATATCAGCCTCAGCCGATATGCAAATTCCTTGTAATAATCTAGGTATCGGTTTTATTGGAATAAACCACAAAGAAGGGCAGGTGAGCCTGTTGACCAATAGTTTCGGGATCATGGGTTCTTATATCAAATTGCTTAAAGAAACGAATACCAGAAGTAGCCATCACCTCAGCGCGGGGTTATCTTTGAGATATGTTCAGACGCGCTTGGACTTGAGTCAAGCCATTTTTTCGAGTCAATTAGATAATGTAGATGGCGTGCTGGGAGTCGCTCCAAATACTGATATTACGCGCGAACAGGTCTCTTACATGGATAATGATTTTGGCGTTATTTACAATTTTAATAAATACAACCGCGAAACGCACACCATTAGTTTGAGTGCTAGTCATATTGGTTTTCTGACCAATCCAGACGAATCTATCCAAAATAGAAGCGTTCGCCGACCTTTCAAAACAACGCTTTATTACTCTTTTTATAAACCCTATTCAGTTGGTAAATATTCTTGGGGTTTTTCTCCTCATTTTCTTATTCAAAATCAAAATAAACTCAATCACTTCACTTTTGGAATCTACTTTTTTGGGAATGTAGAAAACAAAACAGTAGAAGGAAATGGGATATTTATGGGGCTTTTTTATAGAAATAGCCCTTATCCTAACTTTAAAGATGCCAATTCCTTATTAATGACCATTGGTCTAGGCGGTTTGAATTTATCAAATAACAATGGCGGAAAAGTGTCTTTTGCTTATAGTTTGGATATTCCTAATCGTGGGCTGAATCTAGGTACTAGCCATGAGTTTTCTGTTCGTTTTCACTTTGAAAAATACACGCCTTTTTGTAAAGGTTCTAGTAAGAGGCTAATGGATTGTAATAATTTTATACAGTAATTCACTAGTAATTCGTCAGGACTCTTTGACAATTTTAATCATAACAAATGCTTTTTCAATAATGAAAAATCTATCCACAATAACTATTATTTTTTTATTTTTAAGTGTATTTAATACTAAAAATGGCTGGGCGCAATGTCCAACTTCCAACTTTAGTTTTAGCATTAATAACCAATGTACGCAAGCTACGGTTTCATTTACGAATACCTCTACGGCATCCAATCAAGCTACTTATCAATGGGATTTTGGTAATGGAATAACTTCTCCTGACGAAAATCCTGGGAATAGAACTTACAATCCAGCGACCAATGATGAGACTTTTCAAGTGAGGTTGATCGTCAATGATACGACTTGTTCTGACACTAGTTTTCAGAGTGTTCGAATTATCACAGATATTTACCCAACAGCTACCTATGCTGTACCTGCGATTCAATGCGCTCCTGCTACATTGACTTTTGACGGAAGCGGTTCGACATCTGGGGGAAGTATCGTCAGTATAACGGATTATGCTTGGAATATCAATAGTACGAGTTATTCAACAGCTAGCGTAACCGAAACCTTTGACCCCGTAGGAATAGGTGTTCAAAGCTATGCTTCTGCCCTTATAGTTACTAATAGCATAGGCTGTACGGATGTGCATAATCCCAATTTTAGTATCAATAGAAAACCTGATGCAAGTATCAAACAAGATGGAAGTAATGACCCTGTTTTTGCAATTTGTGGAGATACTTCTACAACTTCTTTTAGGTTAGAAATTGATAATGTTTCTTTCACTAGATTTACAGATATTCATTACAATATTGATTGGGGAGATGGCACGGCAGACTTTGATAGTGCAGGACTTGCCAATACCGTATATCATGACTATATCGGGCAAGGTTATTCAACTTTGGTGCTAACAATAACAGGTTCAAACAATTGTACCGCAACCAAATCTTATCAAGTCTATCGCGGAACAAATCCCGCTGTTGGTCTTAATATTCCCAGTGGAACGATTAGCTTATGTTCTTCGGGTGAGATTATTTTTCCTGTTACAGGTACTTCCTCTAATTCTGTCGGAACAGAATATACGGTAACCTTCAGTGATGGTACAGCAGATGTTATTTATCAGCATCCTCCTCCGACCAGTATTTCGCATATTTTTGATACTTCTTCGTGTGGATACACAACGATTACAGGTGTAGAAAACTCTTTTTATGTAAGAGTAGAGGCGAGTAATCCATGTTTTTTTTCGGAAGCAGTTGTTTCGCCAATACAAGTTGGACAGATTCCCGTAGCTCAATTTGAT
>CAKZLT010000578.1 GCA_937127195.1 uncultured Saprospiraceae bacterium | reverse complement strand
CGACTAATAAAAGGCTACATCGTCAAGCAGTCTCTTCTCTCTCAGCGAAGCGGTCTCGTAGCCGAAGGCGGTCTCATAGAGAGCGAAGCGAACGGTCTCTCAGTGAAGCGGTCTATCTAACAAAACACTATGCAAATACAACCAACTGTCAGTCAAGAATTTATCGCTCACGCTATCTATCAAATGCGATTAAATCTTCCTAGAATTGAAAAATGCTTCGCACAACTCACAGAAGAGGAAGTTTGGAAACGCCCGAATCCTGAATCAAATAGCATTGGTAATTTGATTGTACACCTTAGCGGAAATATTCGTCAATGGATTGTATCCTCAATTGGTGGTGCAAAAGATATTCGACAGCGCAATGAAGAATTCGAAATGCAAGAAGGATTATCTCAAAAAGAATTATACGACTTATTGGCTTCAACCATTCAATCTGCCATAGAATCCATTCAAAACCTAACCGAAAAAGACCTTTTAAAAAAGCAATCCGTTCAAGGTTATCATTATTCTGCACTTGGAAATATCCTTCATGTTGTCGAGCATTTATCCTATCATATTGGTCAAATTGCCTATTGGACAAAGGTTCTCAAAGGGCAAGATTTGGGATTTTATGCTGATAATGACAGTTTAAATGCCACCAATGAAATCTAAAAAAGAAAACGAAAGGCATTTAAAAGTGGCTATAACATCTCACTTCTCGCAGCCCGCAGGGCGATTTCGCCTCTCGCTTCCACTATTCGGACTCATTCTATCTGGCGGTCACAGTCGTCGAATGGGTACAGATAAAGGCGAAATCATTTATCACCAAAAGCCACAAAGAGAACATTTAGCAGATTTATTGAAACCGTTTTGCGAACAAGTTTTTATTTCTTGTCGTGAAGAGCAAAATATCACTTCTGACTATCCTCTCATTTTTGACCAATACAATTCAACTACTCCAATGAATGGTTTATTGAGTGCTTTTTCACAAAAAAAAACGGCTAATTGGCTTGTTTTAGCCTGTGATTTGCCATTAATGGATAATCAAGGTATTCAAGATTTAATCCAAAATAGAGATTCTTCCGCCATTGCTACCGCTTATCAACATCCAGATACACAGCAAATCGAACCACTTATCGCTATTTGGGAAAGCAAAAGTTATCCTATTTTAAATAGTTATTTTGAAAAAGGCTTTAAAAGTCCGTGGCGCGTTTTGAAAGAAAATAATGTTCATTTGGTTACGCCTTATGATGCTAAAATCTTATTGAATGTTAATTCTCCTAATGACAAAGGTTTGTTATAGCTTTTTCCCACAGAATTGCACAGAGCTAAACAAACAAAAGTCTTTGTGAACCTCTGTGGAAAAAACCTCTGTGAAACCCTGTGGGAAATCAACTAAATTTGTTAAGAAAAAGTTAGAATACTAAATTTGTCCATCTTTTCACAATTCATTCTATTTTTTAGTTAGATATTGCGACTCTTAAACGCATTTTTCAAACAAAAATTCATTCCATTTTATGAAATTCATATATAGTGTCTTGGCAATAATCGCCATTTTAGGTGTTTTCTTTTTGGCTTATACTTGGTACAAAGCCCCAAAATATGTTAATGGAGAAATTGCTCCCAACTTTACTTCTGCATCTCCGACAGGTGAAGAAATCTCTTTATCCGACTATAAAGGCGAGTACGTTTTGATAGACTTTTGGGGAAGTTGGTGTGGTCCTTGCCGAATGGAAAACAGGCAATTAGTACCTTTACACGACAAATATCAACAACTAAAATTCAAAGATGCCAAAGGTTTTACAATTTTGAGTGTTGGAATAGAAACACGAAAAGAACGTTGGTTAGGTGCAATTCAGCAGGATAATTTGCACTGGAAAAGTCACGTTTCGGAGTTACAACGCTTCAAAGGAGAAATATCTAAACTATATAAAATCAACGAAATTCCAACCAAATACCTTATCAATCCCGAAGGTCAAATCATTGGAGTCAATTTGACCGTCAAACAGATTGATGATTTATTGTCGAAGCGTTTGGCTAGTTAAAACCTTGTCTATTGTTACGACGAGTAACCACAAAGAAACAAAGAATACAAAGTTTTTCCTTTTTGAAAATTCTTATTCTAATTCAATTAAAGTATTTTCACAGAAAATGCAAAAATAAAACTTTGTCTTCTTTGTTTCTTTGTGGTTCAAAACAATTCTCTCATGCCCAACTTCTGGATATTTCAAGCAACGCCCGACGTTTTTAATCTTCGTAATGCACTCAAAATGGGCGCATTAAGGACTTTTTCTGTGCGTTCACATCGAAACAAAATACAAAAAGGAGATAAAATTATCCTCTGGTTAACAGGTAATGAAACAGGCTGCTACGCACTTGCAACGGTAACCTCTGAGGTGAATTTATTGGATTTTGATAAAAAAGAATTACCATATTTAAAAAATACAGACAACTTCAATATTCCGCGAGATGCTATTCAACTAGAGTTAGAATACAACCTTTGGAATAATCCCATTTTTAAAGATGAATTGTCTAAAGATATTTCTGAAAGCTTAAAAGTCAATATTCCTGGGACTAATTTCGAAGCAACTCCAACGCAATACCAAGCATTTTTGAATATTATTAAAATGCGAAACGCAGTCGAAGAACCTTTAGTTGATTATCAAAAATCTAAAAACCGCACTAAACATCCTTTGAACTTGATTTTATATGGTGCGCCCGGTACTGGAAAAACCTATCATACCGTCAATTACGCACTTTCTATTATTGAAGATATTTCTTTAAAACAGTTAGAAAAGGAACCGCGTGGGCATTTATTACAACGATTTCAAAGTTATCAGCTCGAAGGTCAAATTCAAGTTGTTACCTTTCATCAGTCATTTAGCTACGAAGATTTTATAGAAGGAATTAAACCACAGACGACCGATGACCAGCAAGTCATTTATAATATTGAAGACGGTATTTTTAAAAATATGGCTCAAAAAGCGGCTAATCATCCGCACAAAGACCGATACGTTTTGATTATAGATGAGATTAATCGTGGAAATGTTGCTGCTATTTTTGGCGAATTAATAACACTCATAGAACCCGAAAAACGTATTGGAAGCCTAGAAAAAGTAACTATTCAATTACCTTATTCAAAAATTCCGTTTGCTGTTCCGTCGAATTTGTACCTTATCGGAACGATGAATACCGCCGACCGAAATACCGAAATATTAGACAATGCGCTTCGTCGCCGTTTTGATTTTATTGAAAAAAGCCCCGTTCCTAGCCTATTGACTACAATTGAAACCATTGATTTGTCAAAATTACTGACGGTTATCAATCAACGAATTGAGATTTTATTGGATAAAGACCACGTTATTGGTCATGCTTATTTGATGTCTGTTCAAAATATTAGCGGTTTACAGCAAGTGTTTGCAACGAAAATTATCCCTCTTTTACAAGAATATTTCTACGGTGATTGGTCAAAAATAGGTTTGATTCTAGGTCAACATTTTATCAAAAGTGAATATATCAACGCTTCTTCGGGCGTGTTCGCAGATTTTGATGATGATGGAAAAGGCGATTATGATGGAAAAACTATCTATTCGGTAACGGATAGAAAGAGTTGGAATAAGGAAACTTTTGTAAGTATATATGAATAAGAGAACAGAGACCGCCTTTGGCTAAGAGACCGTTCGCTTTGCTCACTACGAGACCGCTGCGCTAAGAGAGAAGAGACTACTTGACGTTTTAGCCTTTTGTTGTACGCTTTTGTTGGCGATAAACGGGCTACATCGTCAAGCAGTCTCTTTTCTCTTAGCACAGCGGTCTCGTAGTGAACGAAGTGAACGGTCTCTTAGCGAAGCGGTCTCGCTTCTATTTCACCACTACCATAAACTTATTTTTCTTACCATTTTCTATCATCAAAAACTGACCATGCATCAACGAATCAGCGCCAATCATTGCCTCGTGAGACTTGATTTTGTCCTTATTAATAGCTACTGCACCGCCTTTGATAGCTCTGCGCACTTCGCTTTTTGAGCCTAAAATGGTCGTTGCTTCTGCTAATAAGTTCGTGATATTGATACCATTTTCAAAATCAGAAAGTGCTACTTCAAAGCTAGATATTTCATTTGCAACGCTTTTGAGTGCTTTTTCGCTCAATCCGAGTAACATTTCTTTGTTCGCTTTTTTATTAAAAAGTAACTCTGAAACCCCCAACGCTCCTTTGTAATCTTCTTCCGAGTGAATACGAATGGTCATTTCTTCCGCCAATGTCTTCTGACCAAAACGCAAATGCGGTGCTTCTGCGTGTTTCGCTTCGATTGCTTCGATTTCTTCTCTGTTTTTTAAAGAAAAAGTTCTCAACAACTTAGGTAAATCCGCGTCTGTTGCATTCAACCAAAACTGGTAAAACTCATACGGCGAAGTCATTTCTGGATCTAACCAAATATTTCCCTTTTCTGATTTACCGAATTTGGCTCCATCAGATTTTGTTAATAATGGGCAAGTCAAAGCGTAAGCCTTTCCGCTCAAGTTACGACGAATCAACTCCGTTCCACTTGTTATATTTCCCCATTGATCAGAACCACCCATCTGAACGCGAACGTCCATTTCTTCATACAAATGCTGAAAATCGTAGCCTTGTATCAATTGGTAACTAAACTCCGTGAACGACAAACCGCCTTCTAAGCGATTTTTGACCGATTCTTTTGACATCATATAATTAACCGTCATGCGTTTTCCTACATCTCGTAAGAAAGTCAATAGGTTCATTTCTTTATAAAAGTCAAAATTATTCACGACAATAGCCGAAGTATTCGAGTCGTCAAAACGAAGCATTCGCTCCATTTGCTTCAACTGATGCGCCAAGTTATGGTCTAATAATTCATAAGACTTTAATTGACGTTCTTCTTTTTTACCCGAAGGGTCGCCGATACGTCCCGTTGCGCCCCCCATCAATACAACAGGCTGATGTCCAGCTAATTGAAAGCGTAATAACAAAGTAATCGGAACTAAATTTCCGATAGTCATAGACGGTGCAGTCGGGTCAAAACCAACATAAGCTCTTTTATTTCCTTCTGCTAAGTATTCTTCGATGCCTGGAGTTGTATCCTGCAATAAGCCGCGCCAACGCAATTCTTCAATGAAATTCATGTTTGTCATGGTTTCATGGTGCTTTTTTTAGAAAAGAGAGAAGAGACCGCCCTACGGGCTTAGAGAAAAGAGACCCTTTTATTAGTAGCCTTTTCTCTCACAATAAATCTTTTTTCTGTTAAACCGTGTCGGTTTTAAAAACCGACACGGTTTGCTATTTTTTATAAAAAGCAATAATTAATTAATATAACTTCTAATAATTCGTTTATACGACTTAGGCGTCGGACGCTTTGAAAGCCTCCGATGCCTACTATTATTAGAAAGTACGAAAATAAGGAAGTTGAATCAAAAGATTAATTTTGATAGGAAAGAATTTAATATTAATAACAATATCGTTTCATAATTCTATTATAAAGGTGTAATTGAAAGGTTTTTTATAAAAAAGATAACCTAAGACAGTTCTAAAAAGTTCCTATTAATAGATTTTTTTATTTTTGTCAGTACACGACGTTCCATTTTGAGAACTAAAACGTTTTATTGGTGATTGGTCGTTTGCTAGTCGCTAATAAAAGCACCAATTACTAATCACGAAGTAACCAATCACCAAAACAATCAATCACTAAATCAAAAGATAATGCGAATTAAAATAATAATAATTCTTCTACTTGGAATCAATGTAGCTTTTGGGCAGAAATATTCTAATGAATTTTTGAATATTGGTGTGGATGCAGCTGCCCTTGGTATGAGTAATAGTGTAGTTTCGCATACTGCAGATGTCAACTCTGGATATTGGAACCCAGCGGGCTTAGTAAATCTTGAAGACAACCAATTAGCACTACTCCACTCTAATTATTTTGCCAATATTGCCAATTATAACTATATCGCTTTTG
>CAKZLT010000577.1 GCA_937127195.1 uncultured Saprospiraceae bacterium | reverse complement strand
TTTCGAGTGCCAATCCTTTGTAGCCTTTTTTGATTATAAATGCTTGAGCGTGTCGCAACAAACTCGCGCCAATTTGTTTTCCTCGGCATTCTGGTAAAACATATAAATCATTCAAAAGATAACTTCTTTCCATACTCACTGACGAAAAAATAGGAAAAAGTTGAGTAAATCCAACCGCTTTTTCATTATCATAAGCCAAAAAGATAATGGATTCTTGCGCTTGCATTCGCTCCTTTATAAAAGTAGTTGCGCCTTCGATATCCGATTTTTGTTTGTAAAAAACACGGTAACCGTCAAATAGCTCGGCTACTATTTCTAAATGCGTTTCGTTGGCTTCTATTATTTTCATAAAAAATTAAATTGTTATCGTTCGCGTCAAATAACGTAAAAATCAGAAAAATAATAGAATTTATAGCTAAAATTGATGTAAAATAACGTAACTTGAAATAGGAAATTTCTATGATTTTTTTTAAAAAATAAAAACATGAGCAACGAAGAATTATACAAATTACGCTTCCCAATCGGAACTTTCCAAATGCCCAACGAAGTAACCGAAGCACAAATTCAAGAGTGGATAACCATTATCGAAACATTACCACAACGACTAAAAGCAACGGTCAAAGACTTTACTGAAGTAGAATGGAATAGCCCATATCGCCCTGGAGGATGGACAAACAAACAGTTAGTTCACCACATTTTAGATAGCCATATTAATAGTTATATTCGATTCAAATGGGCTTTAACAGAGGATGAACCAATGATTAAAGCGTATGAAGAAGCAGAATGGGCGTTATTGAAGGATTATGAAGAAACGCCCGTAGAGCTATCTTTACAATTGTTAGATTTATTTCATCAGCGATGGATTTTTGTACTAAAAAATCTTGATAAGGGACAATTACAACGTGGTTTTATTCATCCTGAAAGTAAAAAAAGAGTAGGATTAATTGAAAATATTGGAGTGTATGCTTGGCACAGTGATCATCATTTAGCTCATATTCAGGGATTTAAAAAACGTCAAGAAAAGAATTAAGGGGAATAGAACTTTTGATGATTTTCGACATAAATAATTGATGTTACGCAAAATCAATTTTATGCAACATCATTAAATAAATCAAAAAAACTGTATCTTTTATTGATTTATCCATTATAAACAAAAAATTAAATTTCAATTTAATAAAAAACGACTGAAAGGGAAGGTATAATTTATAGCTCTTTTTCATAAAGAACTTCTATTTTTTTGAAATACAAAAAACTTGAATTTGATGAAAAAAATAATGACATTTTTATTGGCATTTGCATCCATTGCAATCGTTTTTACGGCTTGTCAAAACGAAAATAATACGAACCAAACGGCAGACAAACCTTCCGAAAAAGTAATTAGCAGTAAACTTAACAGTGCATTTGTCGCGCCTCCACTCAAAGGAATTGATGTTGTTTTTAATAAAATGACCATTCAAGCAGGGCAAGGAGGAGAGTTATCGTTGAATAATGGTACAAAAATCGTCATTCCTGCCAATGCTTTTGTAAACGCCAATGGCGAAGCGGTCACAGGAAAAGTTGATATTGAATACCGTGAATTTCATAATGCGGCAGAAATTATCGCAAGCGGAATCCCAATGACGAACCCAGAAGGAACTAAATTCATGCAAACTGCTGGAATGTTTGAAATGCGTGGAAAACAAGGAGATGCAGCTATCGAAATTGCTCCAGACCAGTCAGTAGAAGTAAAAATGGCTTCTTTTGTAGAAGATGGTCAAACGTATGATTTTTTCATATTGGATGAAGAAAAAGGAGAATGGCAAGATAAAGGAACTGCCGCGCCTCAAAAAAATGCAGTTAAAATACAAGCCCTTAAAAAGTTGGCAACTGTGCCAGAAGCTCCTATTAAACCACAAGCTCCAACCGAAGAAGCATTTAAGTTTGATTTTGATATTAATTATAAAAAATTCCCAGAATTGCGCGCTTATGAAGGCGTTATTTGGCAATATGCAGGAAAGCAAGAAGCTACCAATCCAGAAAAAAACACTTGGATATTTTCGGAAGATTGGGCAGATATTTCTCTTGAAAAAGCATCAAATGGTCAATATTCAATTGTACTTAAAAGCAATGAAAAGTCATTCAAAACAGAGGTTCAACCCGTTTTGGAAGGCAAAAACTTGCAAAAAGCAATGTATGAATTTGAACAACGCCAATCTGAATATACCAAAATAAAAGCAGAACGCAAGCAAGAAGAAACGCGTTTGGCAGCAGAGGCAGATTTATTGCGCTCATTCAAAGTAGAGCAATTTGGTATTTACAATTGGGATGTTTGGAAAGACCCTGCAAGAATGATTTTAAGTGCCAAATTTGATTTCGGAAAGGATTTTAATGCTGATGTAAACAATATTACAGTATTTTTGGTAACGGCAGATAACCGTTCAGTCGTTCGTTATCGCGCAGGTGATTTTGATAAATTTTCATTTGACCCAACTGCCAACAACGAATTAATGGCAGTTTTACCAGGGAATAAAATTGGTGTTTTTTCTGTGGAAGATTTTAAAAAATTAGACATTGAGTCAATTCAAAAAGATGCAGCTTTTACATTCAAAATGTCTGTAAAAGGAAAAGCAGTTGAGTCTGTTGATGATTTGGGACAAATGTTGGCGAGTCGATAAATGCAAGTTTTGAGATTTTTGTGGCTAACATTCTAATCAAAATAAATTAAAGTGTAAAATTTCATAAAAAATATAAGTCTAGGAGTTGTAATTACTTCTAGGCTTACTTTTTTGATTGAGGGCATTCACGATTAAAAACACTATTTCTTTTGCATTCATGTAATATTTTCTACATTTTTACCTTTTATAATAAAGCAAAAAACATCTTATCACTAACTATAAGTACCTTAATACAAGTACTTTTTTACTTACAAAACAATTAAAAAACCATCAGATTGAGATTTTGATGGTATTTTTACGAAAAAATAAAATACGCAATCGCTCAACAAAACTAACACTTTTATGCGCCTGCTTTGCTGCTTTCTACTGACTACTTTCATAAATATTGCCTTTGCTCAGACTTACTTTCCTGTAAAAGTGAATCAGAAATGGGGACTTATAGACCAATCTGGGCAAACAATTGTTTCGCCTGATTACGATGCTATTGGCGATTTTTACCAATATGGCTATGCTATTGTTCAAGAAGCTGGTAAGGTTGGAGTGATGAACAAATCTGGCGAAATTGTAATAAAAGTCGCTTATAAAGACTTGCAAGTATTGGACTCTACATTGTTTGCTGTTATTCAAAAAAATCGTTGGACTATCATTGATTTGAATGAAAAAACGGTATTAAATGATGATTATGAGCGAGTGAAAATTTGGCAAAAATCTTTTTTGTTTTTTTCTAAAAATGGAAAATGGGGTTTGGTTGACATCTCAGGAAAATTATTGATTTCTCCATTGTATGATAATATAAAACCATTTGAGGAAGGTTATTTTATAACAGAATTGAATGGAAAAAAAGGCTTAGTTAGTGCGAGTGGTCAAGTCATTCTTTCGCCTGTCGTCGAAGAAATTCGATTAGAGCAGAAGGGTGTTTTTTTTTATAAAAAAAATAAAAAATGGGGCGCAGTAGATAGCGAAGGAACTCAAGTGTTAAAACATGAATGGGATAGTTACCAAAAAATTGACCGATATTTTTATGAAGTAATTGAAGGTGGAAAAGTTTCATTGTATTCTATTACTCAAAAAAAAATCATCACTCAAAAACAGTATGATGGCTTTCTTTCTTTTTCAAAAGACAATGTCATTTTTATTAAAAATCGTCATGCAGGATTGTTAAATGAGAATGGACGAGAGATATTGAAGGGCATTTATGAAGAAATTCAACCTTACGGAAAAGGTTTTTTTAGAGTAAAAAAAAGTGACTTCTGGGGCATTGTCGGGGTAAACGATAAGTTAATTATTCCTTTTGAATATGAATATATCGCACCATTAAAGAAGGAAGTTTGTGTTATTAGACAAAATAATAAATACGGAATTGCTAATGTGGCAGGTGAATTGGTAGTAAAAGCGGAATATGATAAAATAGAGCTGAAAGATAATATAGCAAGGGCTTTTAAGAGAAAACAGTTGACTTTATTGACTTTTGATACAGAAGGAAAGCTAAAGGCTGAGAGTCAAATGGGAAGGCATGCAGCTATTCGGATTGGTCGAAAAGCTCCGCGAATCGACATCAATGCAAGGCGGAGAAGAGGAGAAACAACAGAAGAACAGGATTATGTTCTAGATAAGTTTGAATGGTTTTTTTCTACATTAGAAAATAAATGGGGATTGCGAAGTTTAGAAACGGGAGATATTCAAATTAAACCAACTTTTAAAGGTGTAGAAGTACGAAAAGACCTTGGTTTTACACTTGTTTATATTAAGCGTTTTCATAAGACAAAGGTTGGACAAACGAGTTTTAGATTTGAAAATCTTTATGGATTGGTGAATAATGAAGTTGGTTTGTTAGTGACTGATTTGAATATTTGGGATATTAGATTGAGTGATTTTGAAGAAAAAAAATTACCAACTGCAAGATGTATTTTCAATAATGGAAAACATGGAATTATCCGTAAAGACGGTAAAATTCTAAAGAAAGATTATACTTATATTGGTGAATTTGTCGATGGATTGGCAAGAGCGAGTGCGAGAGGAAATCTTTCGGGAGATTATAATATTGAAAATCACTTGGGAAAGGTTTCTGATTATGTCGAAAAAATCAAGTCTCCAGGAATGATGGTCGATTATACGATTTATGATAATAAGTTTTTGGAAGAAGGAATGATGACTTGTGAATCGTGTGATTGGGGCTTTATTGATACGATGGGAGTTACCAAAATTTCGGAAGACTATCAGTTTGTCAATGATTTTGTGAATGAAATTTCTATTGTAAAAAAGGGTGAAAAATGGGGATACATTAATAAAAAAAATAAAAAATTACTTGATTTTAAATACGATGCCATTCGTTTTTTGGAGAATACTGACCAAAAAATATTGCGCCTTTATGTCAATCAAACTAGGTATGGTTTGATTGATACATTAGGAAAAGCGATTATTTCGGTGACTTATGACAATGTTGGAGAAGAAAGAGAAGGTTTGATTCCTGTTGAGAAAAATGGGCGTTGGGGATACACAGACCTTGACGGAAAGTTGGTTATTCCGTGTCAATATGAAAGGGCTAATAGTTTTTATAATGGAGTGGCGGCAGTCAAAAAAAATCGAAAATGGGGTTTTATCAATTCATCTAATAAAGTTATGATTGACTTTAAATTCAAAGCAATTGGTAATTTTAATGGAGATTTGGCTTGGTTCAAAGAAAAATATAAATATGGGTATTTGAATGAAATAGGGCAAGTGATTATTCCTGCTCAATTTGAAGGTGCTAAGGATTTCGAAGGTAATGTAGCTCGCGTTCGAATAAATGAAGATTGGGGATTGATCGACCGTTCTGGAACGATTATTATGAAACCTAAATATAATATGATTGGTAGTTTGAACCAGCATGGAATAGCAATTGTTCAGCTTCGAAATAATCATTATTCCTTTATTAATGAACTCGGTGAACGTATTACCAATAAGCGTTTTGAGAAAGTTTCGCCTTTTAGTGAAGGTTATGCGGCAGTTGAATATCGTAATCTTTGGGGTTTTATAGATACGATGGGAAAGCTAGCGATTGCTCCAAAGTTTTCAAGAGTAAAGCTATTTCAAAGTAGTCGGGCATCAGTTAGGTTGGGTTCAAAATGGGGTTTTATAGATACGAAAGGTCAATGGATAATTGAGCCACAGTTCTCTAAATGCTTGAGTTTCAAGGATGGAAAGGCGGTTGTTTACAAAGGTTATCGAAATTCAGGGTTGATTGACCTCAATGGAAATTATATAATAGAACCAAGTATTCATAGAATGTTGGACTTCAATGATGGTCGTGGA
>CAKZLT010000576.1 GCA_937127195.1 uncultured Saprospiraceae bacterium | reverse complement strand
TACAATAACTGCCAATCCTGCCGCTGGACCACTTACTCCAAGCGGCGAACCACTCAACGAACCAACTACTATACCTCCAACAATTCCTGCTATAATACCAGAAAATAACGGTGCGCCAGACGCTAATGCAATTCCTAAACATAACGGAACGGCTACCAAAAACACTATAATACTGGCTGGAAAATCATGTTTTAAATTAGCGAATACGCCATGATTTTGATTATTATCCATCTTAATCTTTTTAAATTCTTAAAATTTAGGTTTTTAATTTTTAATTGATTGTTGTAGTAATTGATAGCCTTCAGAATGTTGTAGTAATTAATCTATTATTTTTAATAGTATAGCTATCAATTCATAACTAAAATTAAAAGTAAAATAAAAGTTTAATAACTTTTAGTAGAAATAAAACTTTCTTGAATAATAGTTTTACTATCTTTCTGTAAAAAATTAAAAATCAATACTTTATATAAAAAGAGTAATCTGATTTTTTTTTTAAGAAAAATGACTTCTCGAAACAATTAAATTCCTTTCTATCTAAATTTTACACTGAATTAATAAAGATTCTTTAATTTAGATGTTAGATTTTTTTTAATAAAAAGATAATGTAAAATGAGAAAGTTAGTTATTCAAACACTATGCTGTTTGAGCATATTTGCATTTTTTAGTATAAATGCAACAGCACAAACAGCAGGCGAAGGCTATGGCTTCAAAGTAGAAAAAGCTTGTGATGCAACTGCGGTCAAGAATCAACAAAATACGGGAACTTGTTGGAGTTTTTCGACGACTTCATTTGTCGAATCGGAGCTTTTAAGAATGGATAAAGGCAATTATGACTTATCCGAAATGTATATCGTTCGTCAGATTTATATGGAAAAAGCGATTACTTATATGCGTCGCCAGGGCAAGGCTCAATTTAGTCAAGGAAGTTTGTCGCACGATGTAATGACTGCTATCAAAAAATACGGTGTTGTGCCAGAAGCGGCATTTAACGGACTGAATAACGGTGATACTTATTATAATCATTCGGAGTTAGTGGCTGTTTTGAAGTCGATGTTAGATGCCATGAGAAAATCTTCAAAAGGAAAATTGTCTAATCATTGGAAGCCAGCAATTGAAGCGGTTTTGGATGTATATTTAGGTGAAGTGCCTGAAACTTTCGAGTACGAAGGAAAAACGTATGATGCTAAGTCATTTGCAAAAAAAGCCGTTGGGATTAATCCTAGTGATTATATTGAAATCTCTTCTTATTCACACCATGATTTTTATGCTCCATTTGTATTAGAAGTGCCTGATAATTTTTCTAATGGACTATATTATAATGTTCCATTCGCAGATATGGAGCGTATTACTGACAATGCGGTTAACTTAGGTTATACTGTTGCTTGGGACTGTGATGTAAGCGAAAAAGGTTTTTCTTCTAAAAATGGTGTTGCCGTTTTACCTGCCAAAAGCTGGAAAGACATGACTAAAGAGGAAGCTGCAAATGTATTCAAAGCACCTGTAAAAGAACAAGTCGTTACTCAAGAAATGCGTCAAACTACATTCGATGACCAATCTACAACAGATGACCATTTGATGCATATCACAGGAATTGCAAAAGACAAAAAAGGTAATAAATATTATCAAGTCAAAAATTCTTGGGGTGAAGTCAGTGAATTCAAAGGTTATTTATATGCTTCTAAAGCTTATTTTCAACTAAAAACGGTTGCCGTTATGGTTCACAAAGATGCCATTCCATCTGATATTCAAAAGAAATTAGGAATTTAATTAATGTTGAATGCATAATGATTAATGTTGAATGCTCCGCTGTTTGTTGCTTTATAGCAGAAACAGCGGAGCATTCAACATTAATCATTATGCATTATTCATCTTTCTTTTTTTTCCAATAACGCATCAAACCTGCGACGCTCATCCATGATGGATTTGCGGCTTCATATTGTTTGACTCCAGCCTCAGAGACACCATGATTAAGTAAGTCTTGTTTGACGTAAGCTTGAAAAGCTGGAGTTACCTCTTGTGGTTTTTTGCCTGCTTCCCAATGTGGTTTTATCCAATTAGCCCAAGCGTGTAGGCGTTTTTGAAGGCTATCTAAGTGATGATTAACATCCGTGATTTCTCCGAAATGTGTTAAATAAATCTTTTTAGGATTAATTTTGCGGAGTGTTTCAATGGATTTTTCCCAATCTTCTATATTAATATCTGGAGGCGGACAAGGTGGCATCACAACTTCTTGATTGATACGAACGCCAGCCACATCACCCGAAAATACGACATCACCGACTTGCCAAGCGATATGATGCACCGCATGACCAGGCGTATGCCAAGCCTTGAAGGTGGTATTTCCAATTTTAATTTCAGTTTCATCCTCTACTATATGTAATTGTTCTTCTGGTATCGGATGCATTTCGCCCCAAAGTTCATCCATTTTATCTTGATAAATCATTCGAGCCGAATTCATTAACTTTTCTGGATTCGCTAAGTGTCTTTTGCCAAAAGGATGCAAATAAATAGTTGCACCATTATTCTGAGCAAATGCCCAACACGCGCCCGCATGGTCTAGGTGAATATGTGTGATAAATACATGTTTGACATCTTTTATATCATATCCTACTGCTTTGATTTCTGCTTCAATATTATTCATTACGGAATGCGGTCCCGTTTCGATTAACGCCAAACCATCTCCTGTGTCTATTAAAAAAGAGGCGATTGTGTTATCGTAGCCTAAAAATTTTAAATCTAAAACATGAATCATAGTTGATTTTTTTTGATTGGCTTAAAAGTAACATTTCAATATGGTTTGTACCGTATTTTAGATAGTATTCGTTCTTTTAGGGAGTAGGAAAAAAATAATGTACCCAATCTAGCTTTTTCTTTTCCATTTTAAAAAACATAAAAAATAGCTC
>CAKZLT010000575.1 GCA_937127195.1 uncultured Saprospiraceae bacterium | reverse complement strand
GTACCCGAAGGACTGCCCTATGAAGCCTAGCATGCCGCTGCAAGACAATGCCTACTCGACTGTATTATTGCCTACTCCTGATATCAACAATGACGATAGTGTGGAGAAAAAATCCTGGGAGGCATACAATGCATTGATCTTAGATGCTTATCGCACAACATTTAACAAAGAACCAGACATTGGCGAGGACGGACATACCCGTTTATCTTTTTCGAGTGCCAAAGACGCTGAAACATTTTTTCAAGATATAGCATCCGAAAACATACCTTTTTTTGCTATTAATATTGGTGCCGACGGACGACCCACGGGTGAGTATATGATGTCGTATGGCGATGGACAACTGCACAAAGGGCATTGCGATCCAGGCCAAATTAACGCATTGCACAAAGAGTTTAAAAATAAAGTGGACAGTAAGCAGTTCAAACACGCAATGATGGATATGAAGTCACAATCCAATCCGGCAGTGAGTCATGATCAAGAGACCGCGCCAACACCACTTGCTCAAACCCCGAGGGTTCATTCACCATAATAAGTGGCCAGAGCATTTTTTTATCACCTTGAGTTAATACCGAATGGTCTCCTGCCGATTAGTACCAACGAAAAAAGTGCCATTCTGCAGGGCGATTTCTCAGGATGATCACAATGATGAGTGCTGTGTGATTGATTTCATTCAATCAATATTTATAATATAAGTAATCAAAACAAATAATATTTCCTTAATTATAAGAATATAATATATTCAAATAGTTTTTTTTAAAAATTGCTTAGTAGTCAGTCAAGTTAATAGTGTCGAGTAATTTTTTTATCCTAAAAAATCTTGAAAAATATCAAAACAATGTTACATTTGTAGAATACAAACTAACTAAAACACTGTCATCCATACGATGAATACACAGAAAACGGCGGCTTTAATAGCCTTTTATGGCGGATTTTTATTAGTCTTAAGTATTATATATATAGTACTTATTGGCTTTAACTTAACTATAGAAATGAGTGCTTCTCTAATTGCAGGGCTTTTTTCTTTGAGTGCTGCCTTTTTTATGCTTCGCAGAAGAAGCTGGGCATTTTGGGGCGGATTAGCTATGAGTTTTTTAATGATTGTGTTAATGGGGTGGCGTTCTGTGATAGCACTTTTTCATTTTACTGATATGATTCAGAATGACAAATTGAATAATCCTTATGATTCTGGAATAGCTTTCATGATTGTCTTTTCAGTTTTTCTTTTATCTGTTTTAACTTCAGCTATTCAAATTATGTTAGCTAGGTCAAATGCTAGAGAATTGAATAATTAACTAAAATCGTAATCTTTGAATCAAAGTAATTCCACTTATTATCTTTGATTTTTCTTCACTAAGTATTCAATAATAGCATTTTTTCCTAATCGAAATACTTCGGTAGTAACACTCTTATCCTAAAATCTTCCTTTATTCCTTAATTTTCATTATTATTGAAATATCATATTCAAAATAAGAAACTATGTTATTAAAAATTCATCCAGAGAATCCCGAAATGCGAAAGATTGTAAAAGCAGTCCAAATCTTGCAAAAAGGTGGTGTTATCATCTATCCAACGGATACGTTGTATGGTCTAGGGTGCGATATTCATAACACTAGAGCCTTAGAACGAATTTGTAGAATAAAAGGAATCAAGATGCGAAAATCTAATTTTTCTTTTATTTGTAATGATTTGAGTCATTTGTCAGAATATACGGCCCCGATAGACAATTCAACTTTTCGCTTACTCAAAAAAGTCTTACCAGGACCATTTACCTTTATTTTGAAAGCCAGCAGTACGGTTGCTAAGCTCTTTAGGAATAATAAAAAAACGGTTGGTATCAGAATACCTAACACTCAAATTGCTCAGATGCTCGTCAAAGAACTTGGTCGTCCGATTCTTTCTACTACCTTAAACACGAAAGAGATGGGTGAATTTTTGGAATATTATACCGACCCCGAAGATATTTACGATGCATATAAGCATCAAGTGGATTTGGTAATTGATGGTGGATATGGTAACCAAAATCCTTCGACCGTTGTCGATTGCTCAAAGGGTGAACCTATTATTCTGCGTCAAGGTATTGGTATTTTGCCTATTGAAGTGTAATTCTAAATTGCTGAACAGCGACAGAAAATTATTGATTTTTCAGGTTTTAAGTACAATGACAGAATTAGCGAATGATAAAATGAGTGAATAACTTTTGATAATCAAGGTGTTACTTCATTTTTAATGCCTAATTAATTTTATCCAAGTACTTAATTTAAAAAAAAAGAAGCAAACAACTAAAAAAGCCACGAATGCACGAATGCACTAATTGTAAACGAAAGCAGCGATGACCGTAACTAGAAGCTAGAAACAAGTAATTCTCAAATATCAATTCCTCAATGGTTTATATCAGTCATTTTCTACTAGCATTTGCCGTAAGTTATGTTGGTTCTATTCCTCCTGGAATGCTGAATTTGACAGCTATCGAAATTACAAGAACCGAAAAGTTGATTGGAGCTTGGTTATTTGCCTTAGCTTGTGGTTTCATTGAGTTTTTTCAAGGGTTTTTAGCTTTAAAATTTAGTGATTTTTTAACCGCTAATCAACAAATTGAATGTTATATTCAGGTCTCTGTCATCCCTATTTTCTTGATTTTATCAATCATTTACTTTAGGCAAAAGCCTCCAAAAACACAAAAAGAACAATCCAATACCAATAAGACTGCCTTTTATAAAGGGATTGTCCTATCTTTAGCAAACCCCCTTGCTGTTATTTTTTGGTTGGTTTGGGGAACGTATTTTTCACAACAAGGTTTATTGATTTTAGACAATTGGCACATTAGTATTTTCATGTTTGGCGTTTCTGTGGGAACTGTTGCTACACTCATGACTTACTCGTTCTTGAGTGAAATCATTTTAAAAAAAATTGGCTCATTTAGCCGTTGGATTAACCAAATTATTGGCGTTATTTTACTTTCATTGGTATTTTATCAAATTTATATTGTCATCACAAAAGATTATTTATCATGTCTTTAGAAACTATCATTTCTGTTATACTTTCGATATTAGCAATTTACCTTATTATCGGTTTAGTCTTCGCTATAGTTTTTGTAACGAGAGGCGCAGAAAAAATAGATGAAGGTGCAAAAGGAATTTCTTGGATGACTAAATTATTACTTATACCTGCTTCCATGGCTTTTTGGGTTGTTTTATTAAAAAAACAGCTCGACAAGAATAAATAATTACTATATTTTTATTTGAACATCAATTGAACATTCAATTTCTGTAACTGTTCAGCACGTCTAAAAAACGATTAAATAGATAGTTTAAAGGGCTACGAACTAAAGAGTCTCTGTTCTGAATAGTAACTAATTTCTTTTTAATAAAAAAATATGATTCTAAGTTTACAAAAACGACACCGACTAATTTGGACAGTATTTGCAATCGTATTACCTCTTCTTTTTGTTTGGTCTTACCTAAGTATTCCAACGACAGCCAATAATCCTACAATTGAAGATTATAGTCTTTTACCTATCGTTCATAATGGAATTGAAAACGATGATTTTAGAATTATCGAACGAAAAATTGAACTCGAATTTGATATTAATTATCAATTGGAATTTATTGTCAAAAAACCTATTCGCCAAGCTGCTACACTTATTTTTATTGGAGAAAATGAAGCAGATATAAAAGATAAAGCTCCAATAGGTCAATTATTTTCAAAAGGAAATTATAGCTTTCCGTTATTTGACCCTTTACAAAAAAACGATAATATTTATTTGTATAACCCTATCACTAAAAAGGTATTTTATACTATAAAAAACAACTCCATAACCCCCATTCAATAGTCTTTCTTAGTAGTCAGTCAAGTTAATAAAGATTTATCATCAAAATTCCTTCAAATCAATGAGCGCAACTTATCAACCTGTACTTTGGAACAGACAAAAAAAAATCTATGACTGGGTCATGTTCGGTCTTATTATTCTATTTTTAGCCATTTTTATTGGCGTTAGTTTAGTGTTATTTGGAGATAAAATCACGGGAGAAACGCTGATTATTCGTGCATTTGGTTCACTCGCCATTACAATGCTTCATATTATATTGATGATTGGACCATTGGCTCGACTCAATAAGAAATTCTTGCCCTTGCTTTACAATCGCCGTCATTTGGGCGTTACCATGTTTTTCATGGCAAGTATTCATGGTGTTTTTAGCATCTTGCAATTTCATAGTATGGGTGATATCAATCCCCTAGTTTCTCTATTTACCTCTAATGTAAATTATGCTACTTTGGCAGAATTCCCTTTTCAGGTTTTAGGTTTCTTTTCTTTAATCATTCTATTTTTGATGGCAGCGACTAGCCACGATTTTTGGTTAAAAAATCTAAGCCCAAAGGTTTGGAAAACATTGCATCTGTTAGTTTATTTAGCTTATGCTATGCTTATTTTTCATGTAATGCTTGGTGTTATTCAACTCGAAAAATCACCATTGATTGTTATTTTGCTAGGTATCGGAATGCTTACGGTGATAGGTTTGCATTTAGCCGCAGGTTATCGTCAAAAACAGTTGGGTTACTTAAAAGAACAAGTTGAAAAAGATGGTTTTGTAAAAGTCTGTACGCCTGATGATATTGAAGATAATCGTGCAAAATTGGTTCATTTGAATGGAGAAAGTATTGCCATTTTTAAATATGAAAACAAATTATCTGCTATTAATAACTTCTGTAAACATCAAAATGGCTCACTGAGTGAAGGTAAATTCGTGAATGGCTGTATTACTTGTCCGTGGCATGGTTATCAATATTTGGCGCATAATGGTTCGTCTCCGCCTCCTTTTACAGAAAAAGTAGCCACTTATCACCTTCAATTGATTGATAACGAAATCTGGGTTAATCCAACTCCAGAACCAGAAGGAACAGCTATCGAACCAGTTTTATTATAGAGAAGAGACCGTTCGCTTCGCTTACTACGAGAGAAGAGACCGCCTTCGGCTAAGAGATTGCTTGATGTTTTAGCCGTTTATTTTATACATTTATTGCATTTATTATGTGCGTTTATTCGCGTTTAGAAGTCGGACGCTTCGAAAGCGTCCGACTCCTCTAATTTCAAAAGAACAAAACAAAGGGCTAAAACATCAAGAAGTCCCTTAGCCGAAGGCGGTCTCTTCTCTCTGAGTGAGCGAAGCGAACGATTTCACAGCCCAAGCGGTCTCCTAAAAAAAATTAATTTATGAAATCTAACGATGAATTTTATATCGGCTACTTTCCGAAAGCTCCAAAATCAATTGCTAAATGGATAATGACTTCCGTTATTATTTTAGTGATAAGTATTGCTATATTATCTCTTTTACAGGCACGTAATCAAGAAAATTTACAAGCAAATAATTTTGAATTTGGTAAAATAACCGAACTAACTGGTATTTTACAAACGACACCTGTTCCAAATTTAGTTATTCATAATGGGCAAGATATTAATGGAAATGACCTTTTTCAGAGTGTTCTATTGATTGGACTCGGTAAATTTGGTTCTGATAGTTTGGTCTCTTTTTTTAAAAATAAAATAGACCTACCACTTAATCAAACTGAAGTAACGCTACGCGGAACGCTTATTTACAGTGATGGAAAAACCTTATTAGAGTTAACCGAAGAAGAGAACGCGCTAGTTAAATCTGTTCCTTTGGATAGTTCTATCACTATTTCTAGTAAAAAGATTGGAAGAATTGAACTTAATGGTGAAATGATTGACTCTAAGTGTTACTTCGGAGTCATGAATCCAGGCTATGGAAAGCCACACCGTTCTTGTGCTATTCGTTGTGTTTCAGGAGGTATTCCACCTGTCTTTTGGTCAACAACAGAAGATAAAGCTACTCAATATTATATCGTTTTAGGTAAGAATGGTGAAGCAATTAACCAACAAGTCTTGCCTTATATTGCTGACCCGATTTGTATTAAAGGCGAAGTCTATCAATATTTGGATTGGCATATTATTCAAACGGATATAGAAAACGAAATAACCGCAAAAGGTTGTTCTGGTTTTTAGGATTGCAGGCTTCTTGTTATAAAATTACTATCAATAACGGTAGCCAACTCGCCCCCAGTAGCTCCTTTTTTATAAAAAAAATAATCTAAACCGCTTTACATTTCAAAAGCCTTTTATATTTTTGAAAGTATGAGAACATTTATCCGCTTCACCGTCTTATTAGCTGTAATATTACCAACTTTTCAAAGTTGTGGCACACTCAAAAAGATGCCGCCTTTACCTGAAGAACCTATTTATCAATATCGAAGAGATGATTTTGTGCAACTTAGCATGGAATTTTATTTCTAACTATTGGAACTTAACACCAAAATAGCCGCAAATTCAGCGGCTATTTTCTTATGGGCCCAATGTAACTAGAAGCAATAACAATATTATCTAAGTACATATTAAAGTTGTTCTTTGGTTTAGCGACACCACCAAAATAATAGTTTAACCACACTTTTTCGATTTTCATCTGCGGTGTATCTCT
>CAKZLT010000574.1 GCA_937127195.1 uncultured Saprospiraceae bacterium | reverse complement strand
TATTACAAAAAAGGCGCAGAAACATGGGGAACGCCTTATGATTTTGACCTTTTGTCAGATACAAAGTCAGTGATTCCGATGGTCGAAAAACTTCAAATCACGCCAAATCCTGCTACTAATAATATCATTATTTCGTCAGATGCGATTATTAAAAATGGTCAATTAACCGTTTTTGATATGGCTGGAAAAGTTATTCATCAAGTGGTTTTGACTGGTAAAAATGAGGTCAATTTATCTATTCAAAATTGGATAAATGGAGTTTATTTGGTGAAAATTGTGGATAAAAATCGCGTTTGGTCGGGTAAGTTGGTGAAGAATTAAGGTTAACGTATTGAGCGTCGAACAACTTCCAGGTGTTCGACGCTTTTTATCCAAAAATCGTTACGATGCTAAAGCTTTTAATTTTCATTATTTTCCAAAACACTTGGTTCAGAAGGTCGCGGAATTTTTAGCTTAATTGGTAAAATGTAATTGATAGCAATATTTTTTCCATTCTTCTTTGCTGGAATCCATTTTTTAGGTAACGTTTCTGCAACTCTGAGGCATTCTTCTGCAATGGTTTTACTCAATCCTCTTAGTATTTTAATATCAGAAAGCTGTCCTTCTGTATCAATCGTAAAACCAATCAAAGCCTTGCCTTCTACTTCTTTTTCAAAATCAAAACTCGGATATTCAAAGCCCTCTTGAATAATTTTAGTCAATTTTTCCTTTGTACATTCTGCACGCCTTTCTTCAAAATCAAAGTCGGTACAGGCTTCAATAGCTGCTGTTTGATCCGTTTGTGTTTGGTCTATGGCAGAATTTTCTAATAAGCGTTGATATTGACTTGAGTCGGTTGTATTCCAATTAATAGCTTCTAGTTCTCCTTGAAAAAATGTTCCTTTGGCAATAGATTTTTCTGATTCAAACAATTCAAAAGGGCCATTTCTTTCGTCATTAGAATAATTAAAAATCGCTAAAGGCTTTTCTTCTATTTTATAAAAAGTCCATTTTCCTTCTCGAAGTCCTTTTCTAAAAAAACCTTTTTTAGTTATCAAACCATTACTATCATAAAAAGTCCATTCACCTGAACGTTTATTGTTTTTGAAACTGCCTTCTATTTTTTTATTACCATTATCCCACCACTCTTTACAAACGCCTTCTTTGATAAAAAGCATCGAAGTATTATAAGTGTAATAATCTGTCATGCGTTCCGTTTCGGGGTAATATTTTTTTAGAACATAAGCTTCATCAACAAATTCAACGGTATAATGATACCAGCTTTTGACCAGGCTTCCATTACTTTCCAGTTGGTCAGTATATTTATTTGCGTATTGTTTATCCGTCTTTTGATAAGGAAAATTATTGTATGCATTAGTCATATTGGGTCTTCCTGAGTCAGTCGATAGGGCTAATCCGACACCTAAGGCAACGAAAGCACAACTCGAAAAAAGTAAACTGGTAGATAATAAAAAGGCAGCGAAGTACTTCATGCGTTTGATAGTTTAACCTGTGATTAGTTGTTTATACTACAACTGATTTGCAAAAGATGTTAATATTTGATTTTTGTATTTATTTACTTTTGGAGTAACTGAAAGTGTTGTTTTCTTATTAGCAATATATTTTTCAAATGTCACCAGCTAAAAATAGTTTATATTTATAATTCATTTTTAGATGTCTTTTGCAAAAATTAAAACACGTAACAAATTGACTAATAACTAGAATTTAACTTGTATGGAAGATGAACAGGTGAATAAATAGATTTCTAGCTAAAAATACCAACTATTGTATATTTTTCTAATTGATGATTGCCTGTTAGGATATAATTTCCTGTACGTATCCAAGCATGGCCTTCAAGTCCTTTTGTAGGATTTTTCATCATACCTATATATATAGTCGCGTCAATATTCCTACGTCGTAGCATCAATTTGGCAGTTAATGCTTGCTCGTAGCACATCGTATGCCAAAAGGAATATCGCGCAGAACGCTTAATTGCTCTACTTATTTGAAGATGAAAACGTTTTTCTTCTGCTGATAATACCGTGATAGGAAGCTCTTTTTGAGGTTCTCCAAGGTATGTCATTAATTTTTTAAAAGAAAAAAAACGAATGGCTATCCGAGCAACGGCTATTAATAGAAAAGCTTCAAAAAAGAGCCAACGGTCTTTATTGGACACTTTAAAAAAAGAAATAATTTTCATTACAGGTTAAACTTTTTCCTAAAATTGTTTTGCATTTTTAATAAAAACTAGAACTTTGACATTAGTCAAAAAACGGGGCTTAACTCAGCTAAAGAGTATTTCACCTAGTTGATTACTAACTGATGTTACGCAAGATTTTGTAATATAGCCTTTTGTTTGGTGTATGGAAACCACCGAGGTTTCGCATACGCATCAACACTAAAATAATATATATTAATAAATGATATTTGTAAGATAGAAAATACTGCTTGAACTTTGTTTTTGGAATAAAACTATCAAGCAGTATGAAAATAACTAAGAGTAAAATTACAAAAAGATTGGCAAATCTAGATATAGAAAAAGGGAGTTATGCCACAAAATTTATCAAAAGAAGAGGCGGAAAAATAAATGGAGAATTATATGTTGTAAGTTTTTTTTTGATGATATTAAGTGGTGGAACAACTTTGTATAATTGGACTTTACAATTATGTCGTTTAGTAGATGGTCTAAAAATTAGTGAACAAGGATTGGAAAGGAAATTGGAATTTCGCCACCTTGAATTTGCTAAATGGTTGTTATTCAATAGCTTAAAGACTCAACTAAGCACTCTTCCATCATCTAAACAAGAGATAAAAGAAAAAGCTTTAGATTTAAAACATTTTAACCGTGTATTACTTCAAGATAGTACTTGTGTAAATGTTCCCAAAAATTTAGCTAGTTTTTTTCCCTCATCGTTTGTAAAAAAAGGTGAAAGTGCGACAGCAAGGATTCAATTGACTATGGATTTATTGTCTGATAATTATGAACAAATAGATTTAGGTAGTTTTCGAGATAATGATGGAAAGGCATCTAAGGATATACTAGAAATAGCAGAGCCGAAGGATTTAATATTACGAGATAAGGGATATTGGTCATTAGAGGTATTTGACTTACTTCACAAAAAAGGATGTTACTTTTTGAGTCGTTTAAAATATGGTGTTCATTTATTTGATGAGCAAAATCAAGAGAAAATAAACCTAAGTAAACAACTTAAAAAAGCAAAGAAAAACAATCTATCTTATATAGATATCAACGTTCACTTGGGCTCAAAAAAACGTCTTAAAGCACGATTAGTAGCCGTTAGACTACCTGATGAGGTAGCAAAGGAGAGACGGCGTAAAGCAAAAAATGATAGACATTCAAAAGTCAATCATTCTGCTGATTATTTTGACCGTTTAGATTGGTGTATTTTCATTACTAATATATCTAAGGATGTATTAACAGCTACTCAAGTCACGAAAGTTTATAGGTTTAGATGGAGAATTGAAATTATTTTCAAAGTGTGGAAGTCTAAATTTAATTTTGATGGTATGTTTAATAAACTTTCTATGAAGCCTAGTCGAGCCATTATTACCTTTTATTTACTTTTGACTTGGCTCACTTTATTTTTTACTAAGTTGTATAATTATTTTTTGATTAAGGTTTTTCATCGAACTAAACGATTTATTAGTATTTTCAAATTTGCTGAATTTTTATCCGTTTTTATGCAAGATGAACATAATGTAGATAAATTAATGGATAATCCAGATGATTTTATTGATTTTATCGTTTCCTCTTGTCTTTACGATAAGAGAAAACGGCAAAATCAAATGGAGTTAATTTATTGTTAATCACTTAATTAAACATTATACAATTTAGTGTTGATGCGTATGCGA
>CAKZLT010000573.1 GCA_937127195.1 uncultured Saprospiraceae bacterium | reverse complement strand
GCACAAGGAACAGGGCTCCTGATATCCCGAGGAGGATGGCCAGGAGATCTGTGGTCGGGTTAATAAATAAATATTGTTTAGTTTTTAAAGTACGTTTTTTTAATAAAGCTCTAGAAAAGGCTGAGACTAGTGCTTTCTTACTGGTCTTCTTCTGCAGGACGATTTTGGCGACCACAGCAAAGTGTCCCTCCTCCGGGATGCAGTTGGACATGTTGAGATAGAAGCTCTGCGGCACCAGCAGCTTGTCCTCCGCCGTCTCCAACTCGGGCCGCCGCACATAGTGGATTTTGCAATCGCGCTTCTTTTTCTTGCCCAAAATTAAGAAATGAAGCATTCGAAGCTAATAAATTAGAGGAACAACTGGAAGACCAAACGAATTATTTTATAAATAATAAATCTAAAAATAAAGTTTCAAAGGAAAAAACAGAATTGTCTCAGATTTTTTCATGGTTTGAAAGTGATTTCAAAAAAGAAATGCCTGTTAAAAGTTTCTTGAAAAAATATCATAAAGGGAATTTTAATGAAAATAACAAAGTTGATTACTTGGAGTATAATTGGAGTTTGAATCAGTAAAATTTTAATAAAAAAATGTGTTATTATTTAGAAGCGAGAGGCGAGACCGCCTCTCGCTTCTGAATAGTAAATGTTAACCTAATAATAGGAATAATTAAGCAAAAGTTTCCTCTAATTCATAAGAAGCAACCAATTCTTCAACTCGTTCTACCATTTTGGGAGAGCCAATAAAAATAGGTGTTCTTTGATGCAATTCAGTTGGTTCTATATCTAAAATACGTTGACGGCCATCACTTGCTTTTCCGCCCGCTTGTTCCATAATGAACGCCAAAGGATTACATTCATATAATAGGCGTAATTTTCCATTTGGTGAAGAGCTAGATGCAGGATAAAAGAAAATACCTCCTTTGATGAGTGTTCGGTGAACGTCTGCGACCATAGAGCCGATATATCGCATTTTGAAGGATTTATTTAAACATTCTTCGGTGTAATCTTGAATAGCAGGTTCCCATTTGCGGAAGCCACCTTGGTTACAAGAGTAAATATTACCGTCATCAGGAATCGTAATATCAGAATGAGACAAGCAAAATTCACCAATAGAAGGGTCAAGTGTAAAGCCATTTACACCACGACCAGTAGTATAAACTAGCATTGTAGAAGAACCAAAAAAGACATAACCTGCGGCTACTTGTTCTACTCCTTTTTGTAAAAAATCCTCATCAGAAACTGTTTCATCACGGTCTGTAACTCTGTGATAAATAGCAAAAATAGTTCCGATAGAAACGTTAACATCAATATTAGAAGAACCGTCTAATGGGTCAAAAATGACAATATAATCAGCGTTAGTGCTTGATTTTGATTTGATAGGAACGTAATTATCATTTTCTTCAGAAGCAATACCGCAGCATTCACCACTATTTCGGAGGCAAGCAATGAGGAGTTCATCAGCCATAACATCTAGCTTTTGAACTTGGTCACCTGAAGCATTTTCATTTTTGGCTCGACCAACTATGTCAGCTAATCCTGCTTTATTGACTTCGCGACTTACTATTTTAGCAGCCAAACCAATATCGCGTAATAAACCTGAAAGTTCTCCTGATGCGTAAGCAAAGTCTTTTTGACGGGTGATAATAAACTCATCTAAAGTTACAATATTTGTCATTCTGTTGATTTTAATGGATTGTTTAACTTTTTTAATACTGAGTTGTTTCTCCTTTTTTCTTTGGTTTTCATTTTTTATAGGAAAAAAATGATTATTGATAATTAAAATTATCAAAGTCCAAAAGTAATGGATTTAACTATGCCGCGAAAGGGGAATAGCGGTTGTAAGGATGTTTTTAAAAATGACTTTTGTTATTTTTATTGAGTTAAGTGTTTGCCTATTAGTTCTTTATAGGAGCTTAGTGTAAAATTGACAAGAGTGAATTTTCGCAAAAATTATGTCTTTAAATGACAATTAAATGACAAGTTTGTTGATTGATTTCTCCACCAAATCTTTGCTTTGAGCAATTATATGATGCAAATAGCTGTATTTGAATTGAGCGTTTCTGCCGAGTAACTCTAAGTTTTCAATACGATTAAGCGTATTCCAAAGCATTTCTACCCGTTCTTGATAACCGACTTCTAATATAGGATAGGCTTTAGGAATCCGATGCGTACTTGCGCCAATCATATCATTAATATTCACAAAACCTAATCTTGAGAGTTGCGCAGTTGTTCGTTTGATTAAATCACGTTCTTCCATTTGCCAAGATTCGTCTGTTTCATCACAAGGAATTTCGATAACCAGTGATGTTCTATCTTTAGGAGACATGGCTTTGCTGCGATTTTTGGGTTCTACAATCCTAGAAAATGGAAATTCTTTATCAGGAAAATAAATAGTTGCATTTTCAGAAACGCGTTCTATATCCAAAAAAATAATGACTAACCGAATATGTCTAAAGTGTAGTTGCTGAGCTGATTTTTGTATATTTAAAGGTAAGGCAGGTTGAATGAGTTGAGCTATAACAGGTAAGGGTAAAGTAGAAATGACTTGTTTTACAGGCAATTTTCCTCTAGCATTTACCTCAACTGATTCTATTTTATTATTATTAACATGAATAGCTGTTATTGTATAATTTTTGAGAATATTAGCACTTCCACAATATTCAGCTAATTGGTCAACAATCATTCCATAGCCCATTTTTGGATATAAATGGGCAGCTTTAAAAGTTTTTTTACGTTTTTTTATACCTAAGACTCCTTCAATAATGAAGCGTCTAAGGGTTAAGCCATTCAGTCGAATTCCTGCAATATCACTTGATAATTCTTCAGGATTTCGTCCCCAGAGTTTGTTAGAATATTCTAACAAAAATTGTTCGCTAATAATATCGCCATATTTATATATAGCAAATTCCTTGAAATTTTGAAAAGTAGTTTTTTTATTGGTTAATCGTTCATTAAACACATTCCAGCTTGCTTGCATGAACTTAGAGAAGCCAAAATGCTTGGCTAATTCTATTGGTTGCAGTGGAAAGTTGATTAATTGACCATTTTTATAAATTTGGCTTGTCGAAGTCGTTTCGAGTAAATCGTCTTGTAGTAATTCTTTGATAGCTTCGGTCGAAGCTGGTATTTCATCATGAAATCGATGCGCACCTGTATCATAATAAAAAGATTGCCCCTGAATAACTCGATGAAGTGTGCGAGCATTGCCACCTGTTTCGGAACTAGATTCGATTATTTTAAAAGGAATTTTTTTCTTTTTAAAAAAAAAAACCAACTGACAAACCCGCTGGGCCTCCGCCTAGAATGTAGAATTGTTCGTGCTTTTTCATCTGTTAGGTTAGGAGAAATTAAATAGAATATGAATATCGCGTAAACTAAGTTTTGAAAGCTACCGTAGCGCGACGAGCTTCGTCGTCACGCTAACAAAAGCCGCTTTTAATAGTTGGATAACGAGACTTATCGCACTACGGTAGCTTTTTTTTAATAATCTAGAAACCTAATCAGATTAAGTAAATCATATTTTGGATGACCACTTAAAATGATAAAGAATCAGAGTTTATATGTGTGTATTTTTTCTCACATATTTTAGCCTATTTTTCTTTTTTTAATCGTTTTAATAAACGGCTAGAAATTTTTAGAAAATCAGTTTCTGTAATAATTCCAACGACAATATTCCCAGAATTGACAACAGGCAAACAACCTATTCCATTTTTTTCCATCACTTGAATAGCTTCTAAGATAGAGGTTTCTGGTCGAACGGTAATTGGCTCATTTACCATAATGTCTCCAACCAATAGATTTTCTGTTTTTTTATAATGATGACTATCCGAAAAATGCCTAGCCAAAGAACCCGTAGAAACAAGTCCATCGAGTTTTCCTTTTTGGTCTTCTACAGCGACATAACGTAATTTGCGCCATTGCATAATATCACTAACATACTCAATAATATCATCTCGTCGAACAGTAAAGATGTCTGTCTCCATCACCTCTTCTACTACTAGGGTATCTGTTTGATATTCCTTCAAATCCTCTAATGTAGGCATTTCCCATTCATGAACAGGTTGACTTGAATTTTGTTTTTCTACAATGGCAGCAGTCAAAGTTGCTAACGCTTCGTCTTTGCTCGTTTCTTTGACCAATTTAGTGTAAGTTCTTAATATCCAACGCGCTCCAGTCATTGACGTTTTTGCTCGCCCTTCTATTACACCCAAATATCTATCAATATCAGCAGAATCAATTTTATTATCTTCCAATCCTTCTTTGGCTAAAGGCAAAAGTTCATTGAGAACCAAATCAGAAGCGGTGTATTTTTTATCACCAATCCACGTAAATTTATTGTCAATACCTGTTCTAGCGGATTTGAGGAAGTTATCACTAGCATCTTCAAAACCAAGATGTTGTGTAATGTCTCCATAATGCTTTTTCATTCCTTTCATCAGACCTAGCCAAAAGGTTGCATTTGCCATTTCGTCGATAATGGTTGGTCCTGCTGCCAATACGCGGTTTTCGATTCTCAAATGTGGTTTTCCATTCGCACTAATACCATAACAAGGGCGATTCCAGCGATAAACCGTTGAGTTATGTACTTGCAAAGACATCAATTTAGGAACTATTCCTTTCTGAACTAAATCTAAGGCATCTTCTTTTACATCCGAACTCAAAAGTACTCTATGACGCGCAATATCTTCTTTATATATTTCTAAAATAGAATTACGCAACCAATCATGTCCAAACGTTACGCGAGGACTTCGGTCTCTAATATGATGCTCCGCAATGCGATTATCAATTGATTGTTGGAATAATGCAATTCTGGTTTCGTGCCACAGTCTTTTTCCAAAAAGCATTGGTGAATTGGCAGAAATGGCTATTGTTGGTCCAGCAATGGTTTGAGCAATATTGTAATAATCTACAAAGTCATTTGGATCTATTTGTAAATGAACCTGAAAACTGGTATTACAAGCTTCCAATAAAGGTGATTCATGTTTTATTTTCAGTTCATCAATACCTTCGAGATTCAATTCGTAGGCTTCCCCTCTGATGAGTTTGAGGGCATCCATTAAAGCTTTATATCTCTTTTTTGGTGTTAAATTGTGCCAACCCAAATCAGATTTTTTGAGTGTTGGCAATATTCCTGTTAAGATGATTTTTGCAGAATGCTCATCTAATCGATTCTGAATAATCTGCAAATATTCGCGTAATTCAACTTCCATATCCCTCAATGCACTCGAATGAAATTCGCGTGGATTGAGGTTGGTTTCTAAATTAAAACGTGCCAGTTCGGTCTCTAGCCATTTATGTTCATTGTTGTCCATTATTTTCATCGCAATTGGACTTGGTTTCCAGGATGAATTAACAATACACATCTCTTGTTCTGCCCCGATTCTAGTAATTCCAGTATCAAACCAGTCATTTTGGATCATATATTCTAGTGCCTTCACATCTCGTAAGAGGTGACGCACAAATTGCTGCATTTGCTTGTCGTCTTGTACTAATGATACAGATTGAATTCCCATATAGTTGGTTGTTTTTAATTAGGATGTTTAGTGCTAATTTGGTCGAGATAGTGTGTGGTTATGATTTAAAACTATCTGAAAAAATAAATTTGTAAGATGAAAATTACAAATTAAGAATTTACTAAGCCTTATTTATTCATTTTTTTTTAAAAAAATAAATAAGTCCTTTGTTAGAAAATTGAAGCACTACTCTAATACGTTTTGTATCTTTTTATAAAAAAAGCATTATCAAATTGTCAAATAACACGCGCTCAAAAACAAATGAATATGAAGCGAATTATCCTTGTTCAACGATTTTTTATTTTAATTCTGGTTGTATTTTGTATGGCGGCATTCACTTATTCACCGTTGTCTTCCAATACAAAATGGCTAAATAGTCAAACCAGAACTATAACTCAGAAAACGAATAATCAGCTTAAAAATCACGCTGATTTAGTAAGATATGAAGCAAAAGAAATTTTAAAAACTCGTCCCGATGACCGAGAAATTATAATGTCTATTGATACCATTCTTCAAAACATTGAACTTGTTAAAATAAAGATAGATAGTTTATTAAAGCTTCATCAAATAAGTCAAATCAATCAATTATTGACTGATTTGAATCAATACAATCAATCTTTATTAGGTCGTGTTGATAATAGAAATCCAATAATCAGAGATGAAGAAATCGAAACTGTCTTAAGGGAAAGTGCTTTACTTCCTATTTCAAAGAATAGCGATTACGATACGATTGTCAATAACCTTTATTATAAAAATTGGTCGATTGTTAATTTTTTGTACCGTAGGGTAGGTGGTACTATAATATGGTGTGGATTTGGGCATCGACCACGAATTGATATTCCATGGGTCATACCTCAAGGTGAAACGGTTCAAGGAAAAATTCATTTACCAATTTATACTTTTTATAATAATCAATAGCGATGGTGTATTGTTAACAACCAACAGCATTCTATGGAAACGGTGTAGCTAAGTTAGATACTGTTTTTGGAAGAAAAGGGAAGCATTCAATTGAGGTTCAAGTTGATTATAGAACGGATAAAGTGGTTAATTTTCAGATAGAAAAAACGTTTGAAAGTATTCGAGATACTTTTGATATTTATGTTTTTGAATAGAGTTTGTTCAAATCAACCTTTCATTTTTTTAATCAAAAAACTAATCATGAAAAAGACTATTTTTATTCAAAATATAATTATTCTCCTTTTGTTTCTGATTGCTTGCAGCGTTTTTTTTAATAGAAAAATAGATAATAACGCCATTACTCAACAAAATATAGAAAGGACAAATAGAGATCTTCAATTAGCTCAAATGACAAACCGTAATGCAGAACGAGCATTAGCAAAATACTTTCGTTATGATTACAGTTTGAGAACGCTTTCAGAGCATAGCCGTAAAACAACTGGAAGTGCTTTCAATGATTTTGAGGATTATTTGGAAAGACAAATCGAGGATTTATACCCCGTTACGCCAACGATTTTTGATATTCCTAGAAATGATGTAATTGATTATCCTAAAGTTCCAAGCATTAAAAGTGCTTCTTATGAAAAATTGAAAAATAACTATCAAACTTTGAAAAATGAATTGAATAGCCAAACATTAGAAAACCTAAAATCATTGACTATATATGATAGCCTGCAATCAGAAGTTGATAGTTTATTGTATCGACAAAATAAGATATTAGGTGATTTTCAAAATAAATTTGAAGCATTAGACACCAATATAATGGCATCATTAGACAGCAATCAGCAAATATTATTTTTGAAAAATATTCAGACAGAAATGAGAATTACCCGATATGAATTGAAGCTCAATTGGATACTTTTTAGTGAAGCTATCAAGCAAGCCAAAAAGATAGAATATCAAATTATCCTTTCTCCAGATGAAATGGCGCGAGTTGGTCAGCCTTTCAGAGCCGATGTATTTTTATAGGCTTATCATTCTAATTCACCGATTGCTATAACGATTAATAATCGACCAATAAAGACGAAAGAAGGCGTTGGTTACTTTGATTTTAGGGCTAAAAAGAAAGGGCAAAACCGTTTAGATGTAGAATTGAAGTATAAAAATTTAAACGATAAATCTTACATTACTAGTACTAAAGAATATGTGATTGGTTTCTAGATACTGGTTTCTGCTACCGCTATTTATATTAACAGCGGTAGC
This sequence comes from uncultured Saprospiraceae bacterium, assembly GCA_937127195.1. GTDB lineage: Bacteria > Bacteroidota > Bacteroidia > Chitinophagales > Saprospiraceae > CAKZLL01. Next base: position 2,856 of record CAKZLT010000573.1, on the reverse strand, counting down.
AGAAACAAGCAACCAGCAACCAGCAACCAGCCCCTACTTCGCTTTTAATAAAATACCTGCTTGTACTTCCGTTTCCAAATGGTTTTCTTTTGGGACAATTGGGCAAGAATAACCATCCGTGTAAGCACAATATGGATTATAAGCTTGATTAAAATCAAGTGTTACCGTTTTTGTTTTTGGTATTCTAAAATCAATATAACGCCCACCGCCGTAAGTTTCTACACCGTTGGTTAAGTCCGTAAATGGCAAAAATAAATAGTCCTTATATATAGGATTATTAATGAAAGCGATATTTTGGTACAAAGTCAATTCTTGATTTTTTCCTTTGAGCTTAAATTTTAATACGCCAAATTTTCGATATTCTGGCTTTCTTGGACCTGTTGTCGGCATCGTGAAAGCTGTTTGTTTGGGCATTGCCTCAAAAGTGGCTTGCACTCGATAATCCAAATTTATCTCAAAAAAATCATGTCCTTCAAACTCTGATGCCTTTTCTCTCAAAGGAGAAGTCTCAGGGTTTTTATAATCAGAAGTTAGTTTTTCTTGAAATGCAATGATTTCCTCTTTTGGGTTGAGCGTTTTTTTACTAATATTGGTTGCTGTACACGCCACAAAAAGAATTGGTAGAAAAAGTATTAAATGCTTCATTATTTTTTTTTATAAAATCTATTCACCCAATCTAGGAAGGTGTTTTAAATGATGATAATTCAACGCCAATTTAATACAAGTTTTTAATTCATTGACAGGAATTTCATCATTCATGTCAAACAAAATCGCTCTGTTGTTTTCATATCGAAAGGTTTCTCCATATAACTCTTTGAAAGTCAAGACCAATTTACTGGTGCATTTGAAATAAATGGCGTATTGATTGGGCGTTTTGGTTTTCCAATCAATTCTGATGGTACTTCCTTTTTTGACTAAATAACTCGGTTCTCCCCATTTGAGCGTTTCTTCGATTTCAGTTATTTTGCTATCTTCTTTTGCCGTTTCTAAGATTAGATTTCTCAGTAAATCCAACTTAGGTCGAACATACTCAGGATATGATGAAAACTTAGATTCCATCCTTGTATCAATATTTATTTTAAGGTTTTTCATATTTTGCAAAATACTACAAAATACCCATTTTATTATAATTGGAGTATTGAGTTGTTGAATGAATTTGATGGTAAAACAAGATTATGGCAAAGACATTTGTAAAAGGAGAGGATTATTATATTAATGAAGCGGGCTTATATGTTTTTACAGCAAAATACCTGAAAGAAAGAGGCTATTGCTGTGGAAATGGCTGTAAACATTGCCCTTTTGATTATATTAATGTAACTAATAATTAGGTTTTTTTATCTTTAAAAAATGAATGAAAACGAACAATTGATTGAAGCATTTTATCAGGCTTTTCAGAATAAGGATTGGAAAACTATGAAAACGTGTTACTCGGAAGAAGTGATGTTTAACGATTCCGTTTTTAAGAATCTAGATTATTATCAGACTACTAAAATGTGGGAAATGCTTCTCAAACGAGGAAAAGATTTGAAACTTGTATTTTCGAATATTGAAGCAACTGGAAGTACAGGAAAAGCAACTTGGGTGGCAACTTATACTTTTTCGACAGGAAATAAAGTTGAAAATCACATTCAAGCAAATTTTGAAATAAAAGACGGGAAAATCATTAAGCATACAGATAGTTTTGATTTTTATGAATGGGCAAAACAGGCTTTTGGTATTACAGGAAGATTGATTGGTTGGACAGGCTTTTTTAGGAGTAAAGTACAAACAAAGGCTTTGGAAGGATTAGAGAAATATATTCAAAAAAATCCATAATAATGGAAACAAATAACCAATTGAAGCTAGAATTTATGAAGTAAAAAAAACTATAAAAATTAGAAAAAATTAAATTTTGAAGATAATCTGATAAAGTTGGTATAGTTTTTTCAAAGTAATTAAATGTACAACAGATGCATCTAACCTAAACATATTTTTTAAAGAAGACTTTTGACCAAACAATTTTTAAGATTTCATATCGTTATTAAAGCTTTATTTGATAAGCCTAGTATTTGACAAAATATATGCAATTAATGCGTCAAAACCTAGTTTATGTATGATAAAGACGCTATGAAAAGAATTTTTATTACTACTTTTATGCCATCATTCTAATAAAATAATAAGGAAATATGCTTCAGAGAATCGTGCTTAGTCTTACTCTACTACTAACGTTTTCAGCATTGTATAGCCAAAACGCAGAAATACCTACTAACGTAAATGAACTAGAAAACTTAAATAACCTTAATCGGGTTACCTCAATGTCGGGAGAAGTATTCTTTACAGACCCTGATAATAAGGTTTATTACATTGATTTTGAGGCTACAAAATCACAAGTTATTCAAATTCAATTATGGCAAAATCAAGAAGTCTTGGTCAAAAATGAAAGTACGGACAAATTACCGTATAATACTATTTTCGAACTTAAAATAGAAGATTTAGCACCAGGAGAATACAGTATCGAACTGACTACTATTGACGATGATTCGATTATCCAAGTTTTTGAAGTGAAAGCTACAAAAGAGGATTTAGTAAAGAAGAACAGGAAATAATGAATAGTTTTTCAAAAAAGTAATTAAAAAAATAAAAAAACGTTTCTATTTATAGGAACGTTTTTTTCATTTTGGGAATAAAATTTGAGAAACATTTTTGAGATCTTTGTAATCATGAAGAGCCATAAATTTTTATATTCGCCATGAATTTATTTTAATCGATTTAATTCCGTGACCTTTTGATATTTTTTACATCTTAAAAAGGAAAGAAAAAAATCCCTTGCGAATACAATAATTATGAAGGGAATTAGATATATTATTCTCATTTTTA